>CAZMRN010000153.1:0-2301 GCA_964568575.1 uncultured Caulobacteraceae bacterium | reverse complement strand
GGTGAGGCTGGAGCGGTTGGCCTTGTCGAAGCTGGTCTTGTAGATGAAGCCGGCCCCGGCGCGCGCGAACAGGCCCTTCAAAAATTCCGCGGTTTCAAGGGCATGCGCGCGGCTTTCCATGGCGCAGGGGCCGCAGATGAAGGTCAGCGGCAGCGCGTTGCCGATTTGCAGATCGGGCTGTCCCGCGCGCGGGATGGCGATGATGGGGGCGGGGGCTGTCATGGGCGTCCTTCCAGGCCCCCACATAGGCGACCCCGGCGCCGGGCTCAACGGGCGCGCGGTATTGACGCCGCCGGACCCGGGGCGAATTGTCGGGCCTTGCCTGTCGCCTGGAGGGGCCATGAACGCGATCGCGCCGAAGCGAGACTTCACCGCCTTCGAGGCGCGCCCGCTGACGCCGGCGATCGGCGCCGAGCTGATCGGCGTCGATCTGTCCGCCGACCTGCCGGACGAAGCGATCCTCGAGATCCGCCGCGCGCTTCTGGCCTACAAGGTCGTGTTTTTTCGCGATCAGAAGCTGACGCGCGCCCAGCATATCGCGTTCGCGCGGCGCTTCGGCCCGCTGGAGATCCATCCCGCCACGCCGCGCGATCAGCCCGAACGCGAGGTTCTGCGCATCGCCCACGGGCCCGACAGCCGCGGGGTGGAGAACGCCTGGCATTCCGACGTCACCTGGCGCGAAGAGCCGTCGCTCGGCTCGATCCTGCGCGCCATCGAATTGCCGCCGGTCGGCGGCGACACGCTGTTTTGCGACATGGCGGCCGCGTTCGACATGCTCAGCCCGGCGATGCAGCGCTTCATCGTGGGATTGACGGCGGTGCACGACATCGCGCGCGTGTTCGCCGGGCGGCTCGGCAAGGCGCCGGAGGATCTGCATGCGAAATACCCGCCGGTGGAGCATCCCGTCGTGCGCACGCATCCCGAGACCGGGCGCAATCTGATCTATGTCAACACGGCCTTCACGTCGCACATCGTTGGGCTTTCGCGAAAGGAAAGCGATTGGCTGCTCGCGCATCTTTATGAGCAGGCCGCCAATCCCGACATCCAATGCCGCTTCCGCTGGGCGCCGGGGTCGATCGCGTTCTGGGACAATCGCGCGTGCCAGCATTATGCGGCGTCGGATTATTTTCCCGCCGTGCGCATCATGGAGCGTGTGACCATCGCCGGCGACCGGCCTTTCTTTCGCGCATGAGGGGTCGCTGCGCATGAAGCTGATCTATTCGCCCACATCGCCTTATGCGCGGAAGGTGCGCATTGTCGTGCTCGAAAAGAAATTGAGCGCGCGCATCGATCTGACGACGGCCAATCCGCTGGGCGCCGACGCGGCGTTCGTCGCCAACGCCAATCCGCTCGGCAAGGTGCCCGCGCTCGTGCTCGACGATGAGACCGTGCTCTACGACAGCCCGGTGATCTGCGAATATCTCGACGGCTTGAGCGACGCGCCGCGCCTGTTTCCGCAAACGGGCGATGCGCGCTGGTCGGCGCTGCGTCGCCAGGCGCTCGGCGACGGCCTTATGGACGCCGCGTTCAGCCTCGTCATGGAGAGCAGGCGCCCCGAAGCGATGCGCGCGCCCGATTGGATCGCGCGCTGGGAGACGGCGATCGCGCGCGGCGCGCGCGCAGCCGAAGCCGACATCCAGCGCGGCCAAACCGCCTTCGACATCGGCGCGATCGCGCTGGTCGCGGCGTTGGGCTATATCGATTTCCGCTTGGCCAGGCTCGGCTGGCGCGACGGGAACGACGCGCTGGCGCGCTGGTACGACGCGATTTGCGCGCGTTCCAGCGTCAAGCACACGGCGCCGCCGGCCGGCGCGTAACAGCATTGGCGCGTGCGCATCTCCATCCCGAGCGCCATCGCGTATCGCGCATCGGCTGGCTGCGCGCGGCGGTGCTCGGCGCCAATGACGGCATCGTCTCGACCGCCAGCCTGATTGTCGGCGTTGCGGCCGCCGACGCTGACAAATCCGCGATCCTGGTCGCCGGCGTGGCGGCGCTGGTCGCGGGCGCGATGTCGATGGCGGCGGGCGAATATGTTTCCGTCAGTTCGCAAGCGGATTCGGAGAGGGCCGATCTCGCGCGCGAGACGCGCGAATTGGCCGAAGAGGGCGAGTCCGAGCGCGAGGAATTGGCGCAGATCTATATCGGCCGCGGCCTGACGCCCGAACTCGCGCGCGAGGTCGCCGCGCAATTGATGGCCAAGGATGCGCTGGGCGCGCACGCGCGCGACGAGCTTGGCATTTCCGATCTGTCCGCCGCGCGCCCGATTCAGGCCGCACTCGCTTCGGCGGCGACATTCTCGCT
>CAZMRN010000152.1:5464-5673 GCA_964568575.1 uncultured Caulobacteraceae bacterium | reverse complement strand
CGGCGCAGCAGCGCTCGGCGCCGGCGCGACCTCGCGCGCGCCATACTCGATCGCCGCCGTCAGGCCGAAGCCGAACCACAGCGCGCCGACGAGCAGGCCCAGCCCGAGCCGGATCGGGGCCGCACGCTGATGGGCGAGGCGCAAGAGACGAACCGACACGGTGTTGGCGAGAAACCGCCGCACCAGGCGTATCGGGCCAGTGCGCCGCC
>CAZMRN010000152.1:0-5440 GCA_964568575.1 uncultured Caulobacteraceae bacterium | reverse complement strand
GGTCTCCCCGCCAAACTCTCGCGCAGCATGCCCTGCGCGCTTGCGGGCTGACAAGCGCCCGCCGGGCGCAGCCGCGGCTCAGTCGAGCGGGATCTCGGGCAGGGAGAGGAACGCCGCGCGCAACGCGTCGGCCCAATGCTCGCTGATGCGCCGGAAGGCCTTGTCGTCAGGTTCGAGCCGCCGCGTATGGGCGATTCCGTATTCGTGCGGCTTCAGCACCGTGAGATCGAGCGGCATGCCAACGCTCAAATTCGACCGCAGCGTGGAATCCATCGACACCATCGCGGCCTTGAGCGCGTCCTGCAGCGGCGTGTTCGGCGTGATGACGCGATCGAGGATCGGCTTGCCGTATTTGTGTTCGCCGATCTGCAGATAGGGGGTGTCTTCCGTGGCTTCGATGAAGTTTCCCGCGCTGTAGACGAGGAACAGCCGCGGCGCGCCGCCTTTGCGCACGCCGGCGACGATCATTGAGGCGTCGGCGGCGGAGCCCTGCGCCTCGATTCGCGCGCGGTCTCGCGCTTGCAGCGCCTGCATGGATTCGCCGACAAGTTCGGCGGCGCGGTAGGTCGAGGCGCAATTGAGGATGGTTTCGATCTCAGGATCGCCCTTCGACGCGTCGATCAGGCTCTGCAGGCGCGTAACGACGCCCTGGGTGATGCCGAGATTGCCGGCCGTCATCAGCGCGATCACCCGATCGCCGGGCCGCTCCCAGACGAACATCTTGCGGAAACGCGAGATGTTGTCGATGCCGGCGTTGGTGCGGGTGTCCGAGAGCAGCACCAGGCCTTCGTTCACCTTCAGCGCCAGACAATAGGTCATGGGTCGTCCCGCATCGATCGAACGGCTATTGCATCTCTTGCGCGATTTGCACGTCGGCGGAAAGCGTTTCGCGCGCGCCTGCGGCGACAGTGCCGCGCACCGGCGCCGCATCGACCGCATCGAACCCCACCGCGAGTCGCACATAGGCCTCGGTCGGGCATTGGCGATTGGCGGGGTCGAAGCCCACCCAGCCGAGTTCCGGCGCATAGGCTTCCGCCCAGGCATGGGTTTCGTGGGCGCCGTCGATGTCGGGGGAGACATAGCCTGTGACGTAGCGCGCCGGCGTCGCCAGCGAACGGGCGGCCGCGATGAACACGTGCGCATGATCCTGGCAGACGCCGCTGCGCTGCGCGAGCGCCTGGGCGGCGGTGGTCGTGGGATCGGTGGAGCCGGTGCGATAGGCCATCGCGTCGCGCACCGCGGCCATGAGCGCGTGCAGCGTCTCCAGCGTCGTTGCAGCCTTGCACGACTGCGCCAAGGCGCGGATCGGTTCGCTTGCGGCGGTGAGCGGCGTCGTGCGCAGGAACACGCCCGGCCGCGCGCCGTCGGCCACGCCGCGCACGACCCCGGCGGTGTCGGCGGTTTCAACCTCGCCTTCCGCAACGATCTCGATTTCAGACACCGCGCTTTTCGCGCACCAGATCGCTTCGCGATCCCCGAAGCCGTTGACCAGCAGCGGTTCGACCGCCGCCCCGTTGACGCGAACGCTCCACGACAGCGGGGTTTGCGCGGCGCAGCGCGTGGGAAACAATTTCAGCCGCAGCGCCGCGCGCTCGATGGCCGGCTCGTAGGCGTAGCGCGTGACGTGGCGGATCGAAAGCCTCATGGCGATCAGAAATGATAGGCGCGCGAAATCTGCGCGGCGAGTGTGTTGGTGGTTTCGATCGCCTCGCCGATGAATTCGTGCAGGCCAAACTGGAACAGCGCCTGGATGTCGCTCGTCTCCAGCCGGCGCACCATGGCTGCGGCCGCTTCCTGGCATACGCGGCGTTCCTGATAGGCGCTGGCGAGATCGTCGAGCCCGCGCTGCAGCCCGCGATAGCAGAACGCCACCGAGCGCGGGAAGGTCGGGTTGAGAATCAAAAACTCGGCGATGCCCCAGGGCGTGTAATCGCCGCGATTGACATGGTGATAGGCGCGCATCGCGGAGGTGGCGCGCAGAACGGACGTCCATTGATGATAATCGCGCCCGCCGCCGACGACGTCTGTCTCGGGCAGCAGCACGTAATACTTCACGTCGAGCAGGCGCAGCGTCATGTCCGCGCGCTCGATGTATTCGCCGAGGCGCAGGAAGGAATAGCCGTCATTGCGCATCAGCGAGGTTTCGGCTGCGCCGCGGAACGTCGCCGCGCGCTGCTTGGTCCAGTCCACGAAGCTCGGCAGATTGGCGAGCCCGGATTCGAGCGTGGCGGTCTCCAGCGTGCGCCAGCTTTCGTTGAGCGCCTCCCACATGTCCTGGGTCAGCGCGGTGCGCACGGCCTTGCCGTTGGCGCGCGCCTGCATGAAGCAGGAGCGGATGGAGGAGGGATTGGCCTCGTCGAGCAGCAGGCGGTGGACGACCGCATAGGGCTGCGCCTCGGCGTTCTGCGCAAGATCGATGGCCGAGCCCGACGCGCGCGCCACCGAACGCCATTCCTCCACCACGCGGGAGCCGGGCAGAAGCGCCATGTGGCGGCCCATTTCCAACAGGCGCGCGGTCGCGTCGGCGCGCTCGATATAGCGGCCCATCCAGAACAGATTCTGCGCGGTGCGGCTCAGCATCGCATCAATCCGCCAGCACCCAGGTGTCTTTCACCCCGCCGCCCTGGCTCGAATTGACCACAAGCGAGCCCTTTTTGAGCGCCACGCGCGTCAAGCCGCCCGGCGTCAGCCGGATGTCCCGTCCGACGAGACAAAACGGACGAAAATCGACATGGCGGCTCTCTACGCCCGTTTCGCCGAGCACGGGCGCGGTGGAGAGATCAAGCGTCGGCTGGGCGATGTATTCGTCGGGCGCGGCCAGAATGGCGGCGCGAAAGGCGGCGAGCTCCTTCTTGGTCGCGCGCGGGCCGATCAGCATGCCGTAGCCGCCCGAGCCGTGCACGCGCTTGACCACGAGATCCTTCAGGTTGGCGAGAACGAAATCGCGCTCCTCGTCCACCGCGCAGCGCCAGGTCTGCACATTGTGCAATAGCGGCTTCTCGCCGAGATAGAAGCGGATCATTTCCGGCACGAAGACATAGATCGCCTTGTCGTCGGCGACGCCCGCGCCTGGCGCCGAACACAGCGTGACGCCGCCCGAGCGATAGACGTCGAACAGGCCCGGCACGCCGAGCAGGCTTTCGGCGCGAAACGACAGGGGATCGATATAGGCGTCGTCGATGCGCCGGTAGATCACATCGACGCGGCGCGGCCCGCGGGTCGTGCGCATCCACACCAAGCCTTCGTCGATGAACAGATCGGTCGGCTCGACGAGTTCGACGCCCATCAGATCGGCCAGAAAGGAATGCTCGTAATAGGCGCTGTTGAAGGGGCCGGGCGTCAACAGAACGATGGTGGGATCGCCCTTGCACTTCGGCGGCGCGACCTCCTGCAGCGTGCGCTTGAGCATGTTGGGATAATCGTCGATCGGATCGACCGCGCACATCGAGAACAATTGCGGGAACATCCGCGTCATGATTTCGCGGTTCTCCAGCATGTAGCTGACGCCCGAAGGCGTGCGGCAATTGTCCTCCAGCACTTTGAAGGCGTCGGCGTCGGTGCGCACGATGTCGACGCCGACGACATGGCTGTACACCCGCCCCGGCGGATCGACGCCGATCATCTCCGGCAGGAACGCCTCGTTCTGGTAGACCAGCGCCTCGGGGATGATTCCGGCCTTCAATATTTCTCCGCGATGATAAACATCATAGAGGAAGGCGTTGAGCGCCTGCGCCCGCTGGCGCACGCCGCGCGCCAGCTTGCGCCATTCCGAGGCGCCGAACACGCGCGGGATCAGATCGAACGGGATGAGGCGCTCGGGGTCGCCGCCCTCGCCATAGACCGAGAAGGTGATGCCGATGCGGCGGAACAGCGCCTCGGCCTCGGCGTGGCGCTGGCGCAGGAGCGCGTGGCCGGCGTCCTCAAGCCACCCCGACACCCGCTCATAGGGGTGGCGAACCTGGCCGTCGCTGCCGCGCATTTCATCGAACATGGGCGTCAAGGCTAGCGCGCCTCGCCGCCCGGCGCATAGCGGCCGCTGCGGCGGGGCAGGGGCCGCCAGCCGGCGCCCAGCTTTTGGGCGCCCCCGCCCGCAGGCGCGGCGCCGCGCCCGAATGGGTCCGAACACTTGATTTCACGCCCCGCTCATGTAGGGACGAACACCGTTCGTCGCGCAGGCGATTCCAACGGCGGCGGGTGATTAGCTCAGTTGGTAGAGCAGCTGACTCTTAATCAGCGGGTCGTAGGTTCGAATCCTACATCACCCACCATGGTCTTCGCGCCTCTCTCCAGCCGCTCTTCAGCCTGACGCCGCGCGACCCTGCGCGAGCGCTGCGTCGGCGTGCTATGCATTGTCCAAAAGCAGCGTCGCGCGCCGCGTGCGGGGAGGGCCACATGACCAGTTTCGTGCTCGCTTTGGCGGGCTTCATCCTCATCCATGTCGGGGTGTCGGCCACCGGCCTGCGCGCGCGGCTCGCGGGCGGCATGGGGGAGGGGCCTTATCGGGGGCTGTTTTCGCTGGCCTCGGCGGCGTTTCTGGTCTGGCTGGTGATCGCCTATGGCGCGCTGCGCAGCGATCCTCTCGAGCCGCTCAACGGATCGTTCTACGAGGTCCCGGCCTGGGGGCGCTACGCCGCCCAGGGGCTGATGCTCGTCGCCTTCCTGCTGGGCTTCACCGGCCTGTTGACGCCGAGCCCGACGCTGGTCGGCTTCGAAGGTCAGCTGAACAAGCCCGAGCCGGCGCGGGGCGTGCTGCGCATCACGCGCCACCCCTTTCTGTGGAGCGTCGCGCTGTGGGCGCTGGCGCATCTGTTGGCCAATGGCGAGCGCGCGGCGGTGATGCTGTTCGCCGGCATCGGGCTGATGGCGCTGCTCGGCACGCGCTCGATCGACCGCAAGGGCGCGGCCCGCAATCCCGAGGGCTGGACGGCGTTCGCGGCGGTGACCTCGAACGTTCCGTTCGCCGCCATCGTCCAGGGGCGCAACCGTTTGGCGCTGGGCGAGATGGGCTGGCGGCTGGCGGCTGCGCTGGGGGCCTATCTGGCGGTCGCGTGGGCGCATGGGGCGGTGTTCGGGGTGCAGGCCGTGCCCTAAACCGGGCTTTAAGCGTACCGCCCTCAAGATGCCGCAGATTTGGGGCATGAGGGGGCCATGGGCGCGCGCGCGATCCTTGATGAGGAGCATTTCGGCATGATGACGGGCGGCGACGCCGCCCTGCAGGCCGAATTCGTCACGCTGTTCCGCGCCCAGGCCGAATTGTGGACCCGTCTGCTGGTGGTCGACGCGCCGGTGCAGACTTGGCGCGACGCCGCCCACACGCTGAAGGGGTCCGCCCGCGGCCTGGGCTTGTGGGCGCTGGCCGACGCCTGCGCGCAGGCCGAGCAATTGGGCCGCTCCGGCGCGGTCGATGGGCGCGAGATCGCCGCCGGGCTCGAGCGCGCCC
>CAZMRN010000151.1:0-5697 GCA_964568575.1 uncultured Caulobacteraceae bacterium | reverse complement strand
CCAATTCCAGGGCAAACGTCTTGACCAGAACCGTCCCTTCGGGAAACCGCCAAGCCCCGCTCGGCTGATAGTCGATCTTCTTGCCGGAGGGGAGGGGGGGGGCAAGGCGGCCGCTACCCCGTGGCGATATGTAGGCGCAAAACATCCAGGACGGCTTCGCCGTATTTGGCGAGCTTCGCCTCGCCGATGCCGGAAATGGCGCCGAGCGCGCGCAGGCTGTCGGGCCTCTGGCGGGTGATTTCGGCCAAGGTCTGGTCGTGAAAGATCACATAAGGAGGCGCGCCCGCTTTGGCCGCCGCCTCGCGGCGCCACGCGCGCAGCGCCTGGAACAACGCCGCATCCGCGCCGTCGAACGCAGCAGACGCGGCGCGCTTGTCGGCCTTCGCCGCGCGGGCGGATTTCGGCGCGTCGGCGCGCATGCGCACGCTGTCCTCGTTGCGAAAAATGCGGCGCACGCGGTCCGGGTCGCCGATGCGCAGCGTGGGGCGGTCGCCGTCCTCCTCGACCAGAAGGCCGTCGAACAAAAGATGCGCGATCACGCGCCGCCAGGTGCGCAGGTCGACATCCTTGCCGATCCCATAAGTGGATTGCGCGGTGAAGCGCTCGTCGAGCCCGTCGCGCGGCGGTTTGCCGAGCAGGTGATCGATGACGCGCCCTCGCCCGACGCGCTCCTGCATGCGGATGACGGCCGAGAGCGCTTTGGCCGCCCATTGCGTCGCGTCGATCGCGGCGGGCGGATCGAGGCAGATGTCGCACGCGCCGCAGGCTTGCGCGTGCGCTTCACCGAAATAGCGCCGCACGCCGGCGCGTCGGCACGACATGCTTTCAAACAGCGCAAACAATTGCCGCGCCTTGCGCATCTGCACGGCCTGGACCTCGGCGTCGGCTTCGGAGTTCTGCGCCCACATCAGTCTGCGCCGCAGATCGCCGGCGCCATAGAGCGCCACGCCTTCGGCCGGCTCGCCGTCGCGACCGGCGCGGCCGACTTCTTGCCAATAGGCTTCGATCGATTTCGGCGGATCGGCGTGAATGACGAAGCGCACGTCGGGTTTGTCCACGCCCATGCCGAAGGCGATGGTGGCGACCATCACGGTGTCGTCTGCCGTCTGGAAAGTTTGCTGGCGCTGAGCGCGCACGTCAGCGGCGAGCCCGGCATGATAGGCCAAGGCGGGAACGCCCGCTTCGGTCAAGGCCGCCGCGATCTCCTCAACGCCGTCGCGCGTCGCGGCGTAAACCACGCCGCAGCGCCCGGCGCGCGCGCGCACCAGATCGACGACGCGCTTCTTGACGCCGCCTTCCTTGCGCTCCGCCGCGAGCGCGAGATTGGGGCGGTCGAACGAGGCGACGAACAGGCGCGCTGCGTCCATGCGCAATTGCGTGCGGATGTCGGCCTGCGTTCTGGGGTCGGCGGTCGCGGTGACGGCGATGCGCGGCACGCCGGGGAAGAGGTCGGCGAGCTTGCCGAGTTGGCGATAATCGGGCCGGAAATCATGGCCCCATTGCGACACGCAATGCGCCTCGTCGATGGCGATCAGCGACAGGCGCGCGCGTTTCAACCGCTCGGCGACGGCGCCGCTCATCAGGCCTTCCGGCGAAACATAAAGCAGCTTCAAGCGGCCGTCGCGCGCAGCGTCGAGCACAGCGTTGCGCTCATCCGGCGGGCGCGATGAATCGAGACGATCGGCCGCCACGCCGGCTGCGCGCAACGCCGCCACTTGATCGGCCATCAGCGCGATCAAGGGCGAGACCACGAGCGCGCAGCCTTCGCCGAGGATGGCGGGGATCTGGTAGCAGACGCTTTTGCCCCCGCCCGTCGGCAGGATGGCGAGCGCGTCGCGCCCGGCGAGAAGCTCGGCGATCACGGGGCCTTGCAGGCCGCGAAAATTCTCGTGGCCGAACACGCGGCGCAAAGCGGCGCGCGCCTCGGTCAAGGCGTCGTGCGGCGCGGCGGGCGATGCGGGCGCGCTCAATCCAGGCGCGGCAGCGTTGAGAGCGTCAGCGTCAAATCCGGGATGAGCAACGCGCGCACGGGCTGATCGTAGGCGATCTCGGTCGGTTCGCCATAGCTTCCGTCCGCGCGCAAACGATGCACGAGCGTGCGGCGCGCGGCGGCGTCGATCAGCCAATATTCGCGCACGCCGCCTTCGGCGTAGCGCGGCGCTTTGACGTTGAAATCCGTGTCGAAGGTGGTGTCGGACACCTCGATGACGAGCAGAACGGCTGCACCGTCGACGTCTTCGTCGCGGATCGCGGCGTCGAAGATGTAGAAATCCGGCTGCGGGCCGTAATGGGGCGACACCGGAAGGGTTTTGTCCGGCATGATCACGTAGGCGGGGCCGAGCTGCGTGAACAGCGCGCGGGCGATCGCGGCGTTCCAGCGGCGCGTGCGCGGACCGTCGGCGGGCGTTTCGTAGAGCTCTCCGTCGATGATCTCGAGTTCGGGGTCGTCGGGCGCGAACGCGCCGGACGCCTTCAGACGGATCGCGTCATCCACGGTCAGCTTGCGCTTAACGTATTGCGTGGGCGGCGGGTGGATCGCGTTCATGACGAAACTCTAGCACAGCCGCGGCGCGCGCTCATCCGGCTTTTTGCGCGCCCTGCGCATAGCCGAGGCGCGCATTGAGCTGCGTCAGCATCGTCAGCGCAGCCTCCGCGATCACGGTGCCAGGCGGAAACACTGCAGCTGCGCCCATGTCGCGCAGAATGTGCACGTCTTCCGGCGGAATGACGCCGCCGACGACGATCATGATGTCGCCGCGGCCGCGCCGCTGCAATTCATCGCGCAAGGCCGGCACCAATGTCAGGTGACCCGCGGCGAGCGAAGACACGCCGACAGCGTGCACGTCGCCGGCGATGGCCTGCTCGGCGACCTCTTCCGGCGTCGCGAACAGCGGGCCGATATCGACGGTGAAGCCGAGATCGGCGTAGGCGCTGGCGACGACCTTCTGGCCGCGATCGTGGCCGTCCTGGCCCATTTTCGCGATCAGGATTTTCGGCGCGCGACCGTCGGTTTCCTTGAAATCGGCGATGGCGCGGCGCGCGCGCGCCACGAGATCGTCGGAGCCGGCGCTTTGCGCGTACACGCCCTGGATGACGCGCACCTCCGCGCGGTGGCGGCCCCAGGCGCGCTCGAGCGCTTCGGAGATTTCGCCCACCGTCGCTTTCGCGCGCGCGGCGTCGACGCCGAGCGCCAGCAGATTGCCGCCGCCGTGACGGGCGGCCTTCTCCAGCGCGTCGAGTGCGAGATCGACGGCGCGCTGGTCGCGTTCGCTCTTGAGCCGCTTGAGCTTGTCGATTTGCAGCGCGCGCACTTTCGCGTTGTCGACCTTGAGGATCGGCACGTCTTCCTCTTCGTCGAGCTGAAACTTGTTCACGCCCACGATCGTTTGCGCGCCTGTATCGATGCGCGCCTGGGTGCGCGCGGCGGCTTCTTCGATGCGCAATTTTGGCAGGCCCTGTTCGATGGCTTTCGTCATGCCGCCGAGCTTTTCGACGTCCTTGATATGCGCCCACGCCTTGGCGGCGAGGTCGGCTGTGAGCCGTTCGATGTAATACGAGCCGCCCCACGGATCGGCGGGGCGCGTCAGGCCGGCTTCCTGCTGCAGGAAGATTTGCGTGTTGCGCGCGATGCGGGCGGAGAAATCGGTCGGCAGGGCGAGCGCCTCGTCGAGCGAATTGGTGTGCAGCGATTGGGTGTGGCCATAGCCTGCCGCCATCGCCTCCACGCAGGTGCGCACGGCGTTGTTGAACACGTCCTGCGCCGTCAGGCTCCACCCAGAGGTTTGGCAATGCGTGCGCAGCGGCAGGGATTTTTCATCCTTGGGATCGAATTGCTTGACCAGCTTCGCCCACAAGAGGCGCGCGGCTCGCATCTTGGCGATCTCCATGAACGGGTTCATGCCGCTGGCCCAGAAGAAGGACAGGCGCGGCGCGAACTGATCGATGGTGAGGCCCGCCGCGAGGCCGGCGCGAATATATTCCACGCCGTCGGCCAACGTGTAGCCGAGCTCCAGATCGGCGGTCGCGCCGGCTTCCTGCATGTGATAGCCGGAGATCGAGATCGAATTGAATTTCGGCATGTTCTGCGCCGTGTAGGCGAAGATGTCGGAAATGATCCGCATCGATCCGGCGGGCGGATAGATGTACGTGTTGCGGACCATGAATTCCTTCAGGATGTCGTTCTGGATCGTGCCGGCGAGCTGCGCCGGCTTCACGCCCTGTTCCTCGGCCGCCACGATGTAAAGCGACATGATCGGCAGCACCGCGCCGTTCATCGTCATCGACACGCTCATCTGGTCGAGCGGAATGCCGGAGAACAGCGTGCGCATGTCGTAGATGGAATCGATCGCCACACCCGCCATGCCGACATCGCCCGTGACGCGCGGATGATCGCTGTCATAGCCGCGGTGCGTGGCGAGATCGAACGCGACCGAAAGGCCCTTCTGGCCGCCGGCGAGATTGCGCCGATAGAACGCGTTGGAATCCTCGGCGGTCGAGAAGCCCGCATATTGGCGGATCGTCCAGGGCTGCTGCAAGTACATCGTCGGATACGGGCCGCGCCCGAACGGCGCGAGGCCGGGAAAGCCGTCGATGAAATCAAGCCCCGCGCGGTCGGCCGCGGCATAGACCTGCTTCACCGGCACGCCTTCCGGCGTGAGCCAGATTTCACCGGTCGGCGCCGGCGCGGGATGGTTCCGCGTTTGCGAAAGCTCAAGCGTGGCGAAGTTGGGGATCGTCATGGGGCGCCTGCAGCCTCGTTCGCGGGGAGATTGGCCAAACGTCGCAATTCCGCCTCCGTGCCGCGGAACGCGTTCAGATCGATGGGACCGGGCACGCCGGCTTTGCTGGCGCGGTTGTGGTGCTGCCAGAACAGCCATTCGCGCTGCCGGAAGCGCGGCGGGGCGAACAGCGCGCGCAGCCAGAACGCTTCGCCGCGGATGTCGCGCAAGTGCGCGTCGTGAAACTCACGCGTGGTGTACAGGATCGGACGCATGCCCGTGGCGCGCTGCACTGCGTCGAGAAAGATGCGCGTTTCGCCCGCGACGTCCGTCATGGTCGGCCCCCGGCGGCACGGGCCCATGTGTTCGAGATCGACCGCAGGCGGCAGCATGCCGACGCGATCCTCGGGCAGCGTCGCGATGAAGTGCGCGGCCTGCTGGGCTGCCGGGCGGCACAGCGTGAAGAAATGATACGCCCCGACAAGCACGCCGGCGTCGCGCGCAGCGCTCCAATTGATGAGAAAGCGTTCGTCGACGAAATCGCCGCCTTCGGTGGCCTTGATATAGGCGAAGCGCACGTCGTCATTGGCGAGCGCGCGCCAATCGATCGGGCCCTGATGGGCTGAGACGTCGACGCCGTGCACATAGCTCGCCGTCCAGGGCGACCATCGCCCGAACGCCGCCGCGATGATCCCCCAGATGAGCAGCGCAAACAGCGTGCTGACGGTGATGAAACGCGCCGCACGCCCCATCACCCGATCCCAAGCGCCTTGTGGACGGTGTCGAGCGCGTCGAGCGCGTTCTGCCCGGCGAACACGAATTGATCGACGCCGGCGGCGCGCAAGGCGTCTTCCCGATCGCCGGGTTTGCCGGCCAACATCACCCAGGCGCAGCCGGCCTCTTTGAGCGCGCGGGCGGCGGCGTCGGCCTCCAGGGCGTAGCGCTCGTCGGCGCCGACGATCATGGCGGCGCGGGCGCC
>CAZMRN010000150.1:0-5715 GCA_964568575.1 uncultured Caulobacteraceae bacterium | reverse complement strand
ATTTCGCCGCCGATGGCGGGCCGATCGATGCAGCGCTTGCGGATGCGGCGCTGCGCCGGCTCGACGTCGACGCCGACGGCCTCGACACGCTCGACCGCCGCTATCTGCACGCGCTCGTCGAGACCTATGGCGGCGGCCCCGTCGGCGTCGACACGCTCGCCGCCGCGCTGGCGGAATCGCGCGATGCGCTGGAGGACGTCATCGAGCCTTACCTGATGCAGCAAGGCTATGTGATGCGCACGCCGCGCGGCCGCTGCGCTGCGCCGCGCGCGTATGAGCGCCTCGGCAAGAAGCCGCCGGCCCAGCCGCCGCTGCAGGACGGGCTGTTCGGGGAGCCCTAGCGCGGAGCCGCGCTCACGAGAGCGCTTCGAACCGTTCGCTTGCGCCTTCCCAATTCAGCGCTTCGCCGACGATCGTGCGCAGGTGGCGTTCGCGCTCGTTCCAGTAATCGAGATAATAGGCGTGCTCCCACACATCGAGCACGAGCAGCGGCGCCGCACCGTGCAGGATGCAGCTATCGGCATCGTGGGTGTCCATGATGGCGAGCGCGCCGTCGCGGGCGCACAGCCACACCCAGCCGCTAGCGAAATGCGCGGTCCCGCGCGCGATGAGTTCTTTTTGCAGCGCATCCAGATCGCCGAAATCCGCCTTGATGCGCTTCATCAGGTCGGCGGACGGCTTGCCCGGATGAGGCGACAGGCTTTCCCAATAGCGATCGTGATTGAAGGTTTGCGCAGCGGCATTGAACAGCGCGCGCTGCTTGGGGTCGCCAGCGGTTTTGCGCACGATCTCTTCCAGCGTCGCGTTCTTGAGCGGCGTGTCTGCGATCAGCGCATTGACCCTGTCGACATAGCCTTTGTGATGCTTGCCGTAATGCTTGGCGATGGTCGTCTCAGAAATGGCGGGCGCCAGCGCGTCCTGCGGCCATGGCAAAGGCATAAGCGTGATTGTGGACATGGGGGCTCCAAAGCGATGCTGGGGCCGCTGCAGCGACGGCGGTTGTGGTGATCGCCGCATCTACGCGCCAGGGCGGACATTGATCCAAGACCATGACCCTCGAACTGCAGCTCAATCATGCGGCGCCGGCGCCGCAATGATGCGCACCAGTCACAACGCAGCGCCAATCGCGGCGCGCGCTGCGGCGCATTATCGGCGTTTGGTGAACGTCGAGGTAACACTTTGCAGTGATCATGATCGGGCGAGTCTCGATCGGTCGGTCATGAGAGGGGCGCTTGCATGCACGCGATGACTAGCAAGTCCAGGCCGGCGCCGCCTCCGGGCGGCGATCCCAAGCCCGGCGATTCCTGCCCGAGTTGCGGACCCAGTTACAAATTGCTGTTGCGGGATTTGGCCCGCTGCGGCCGCAAAGGGCCGGGCGAAGGGGCCTATTGCGCCGTGTGCCGCAGCGTCTGGGCGCTGCCGGCGGGCGCGGCGCCGGCTATGTGACGGCCCTCGGCGCGGCTTTGCGGTTCGCGCTACAAGCGCGGCATGAGCGACGCACCCACCGCCGGACGAATTGAAGGCCGCCTCCATCGGCTCCCGGTTCGCATTTATTACGAGGACACGGATTTCTCCGGTGTCGTGTATCACGCAAATTATTTGCGATATTTCGAGCGAGGGCGGTCTGATTTTCTCCGACTGGCCGGCGTTGGCCACAGCGCTTTGCTGGAGGGGGACTCTCCGACCGCCTTCGCCGTCAACCGCATGACCCTGGAGTTCCTGAAGCCCGCCCGCATCGACGACGCCCTCGTCGTGCAAACCGAGTTCGTCGCGGTTCGCGGGCCGCGGCTGCATTTCGCCCAGGCGTTGCTGCGCGGCGAGGCGGCGATCGCGCAAGCCCAGGTTGAAGCCTGTTGCATCGCGCTCACGGGCCGACCCAAAAAGCCGCCGCCGGCTTTGCTTGCGGCGCTGAAACCTTTCGCGGCGCAGGGCGCGTCCACGTTTTGACAAAGTCCATGGGGTAAAGCCGAGGGTTCGGAACGACCCCGGGAAGGCCCTGTGCGGCCGCCCGGCGGCGCCGCGGGGATGACATGGAAGCGAGCGCAAACGACATCACCATCCTCGGCCTGTTCGCGCAGGCCGATCCCGTGGTCAAAGGCGTCATGCTGATGCTGGTCCTGGCGTCGATCTGGTCCTGGACCGTCGCCTTCGACAAATGGATGCAGTTCAGCGAGCTGGAGAGCCGGGCCAAGCAGTTCGAGCGCGCCTTCTGGTCGGGTCAGTCGATCGAGGAGCTTGACGACAAGGTGTCGGACAAACCGCGCGACGCGCTGGGACGCGTGTTCTCCGCCGCGGCGCGCGAATGGCGCGACATCCGGCGCGGCGCGCCGCTGACGCCGACCTCAGCCGATCTCCTGCAGCAGCGCTGCGATCGTCTGATGCAGGCCGCCATCGCGCGCGAACTGCAGCGCGTGGGGCGCGGCTTCGGCGTGCTCGCCACGGTCGGCTCCACGGCGCCCTTCATCGGCCTGTTCGGCACGGTGTGGGGCATCATGAACGCCTTTTCCGACATCGCCGAGCAGAACCAGACGAACCTGTCGGTCGTCGCCCCCGGCATCGCCGAAGCGCTGCTCGCCACCGCGATGGGCCTTGTGGCCGCGATCCCGGCGGTGGTGTTCTACAACAAATTTTCCGGCGATCTCGATCGCTTCGCCGATCGCCTCGAAGCGTTCTCCGATGAAGTCGCTGCGCGCCTGTCGCGCCGCCTGGCCGAGCGCATCTGATGGGCGCGTCATTGGCGCAGAACGGCCGCCGGCGCGGACGGCGCGGCCTGCGCAAGGGCCGGCAGTCGGAAATCAACGTGACGCCCTTCGTCGACGTGATGCTGGTGCTGCTGATCATTTTCATGGTCACCGCGCCGCTGCTCACCGTCGGCGTGCCGGTCGATCTGCCCAAGACCGAAGCCAAGCAATTGCCCCCCGAGACCGAGCCTTTGACCGTTTCGGTGCAGGCGGACGGAAAGATTTATTTGCAGGAAAGCGAAGTGACGATCGAGGCGCTGTCGCCGCAATTGCAGGCGATCGCCGCGGAGGGTTATGACCGGCGCATCTTCATTCGCGCCGACAATGCGGTCTCGTATGGCGTGGTTGCGGAGGTGATGGCGACGCTCAATGCGGCGGGCTATCGCAATCTCGGCCTGGTCACCGATCCGATGGCCGCGCGCGGCGCGCGCGCCAAAGCCCAGGAATGAGCGGCGCCGATGCGGCCGAGCCTCCTCCTGTCGATCGCGACGCATGTGCTGATCGCGTTCCTGACGGCGGTGACGTGGCCGATCAATGCGCGTGAACGGCGCGAGGACGGCGGCGTTGTGGTCCCGATCGACGTCGTCGACATTGGAGAGGTCTCCAATGTCCGCGGCGCGTCGCCGATCAATCCTGAAACCGAAGCCGCGGCCAGCGACGCCGAAGACGGCCCGCCGCCGCCGGACGAAGCCGCGGAAGCCGCACCCGATGCGCGCCGCGCGCCATCCATGGATTACGGCGCCATGCAGCGCGAATTGCTGGCCAACAAGGCGAAAGACAACACGCCGGCCCAGAAAGGGGACGGCGCGCCCGGCTCGACGCCTCGGCAAAGCGCCGGCCTCGGCACAGCCGAGATCGCCGCGCTCGAGGATCGCATTCGCGCCGTCACGCGCCAGCACATTCGCCGCAACGCCTGCTGGCGCACGCCTGTGGACCAGCCCGATTTCGAGCGCCTGGTCGTGACCATTCGCCTGCGGCTTGATGCGCGCGGGGCGCTCGTCGGCGAACCGCAGGTCGTGTCGCCGCGCTCCACGCTGGGCGATCCGATCCTGCGCGCGGCGGTGGATTCCGCGCGCCGCGCGGTGCAGCAATGCAGCCCGTTTCCGTTTGCGGGCGATCCAGCGCTTGCGCCGCATTATGACCTTTGGCGCGATATGGAATACACCTTCGATCCGCAGGTCTAGCGAGAGGCGATGATGCATCAAACTTCCGCTCCGCCGTCTCCGCACAAGCACACCTCCTTCTCCCCTTGTGGGAGAAGGCGGCCCGAAGGGCGGGATGAGGGGTGTTTCCGCGAACCTGTAAAGGCTTGCGTCATCACCCCTCATCCGTCCGCTGCGCGGACACCTTCTCCCACAGGGGGAGAAGGAGGGCGGCGACCGTTCAGCGCGGTGGTTGCGCTGGTCGTCGCGCTCTTTGCGTTCGCTGCGCCGGCCTACGCGCAATTGCGCGTCGACATCACTCAGGGCCATCTCAATCCCACGCCGATCGGGGTGAACGATTTCTACAGCCCCGAGCCCGAGGCGGCGCGCGTCGGGCGCGACGTCGCCGCGGTGATCCGCGCCGATCTCGAGCGCTCGTCGCTGTTCCGCTCGATCGATCCCGCCGCCTTCATCGATCGACCGACGGATGTGAATTTCGCGCCGCGCTTCGCCGATTGGCGCGCCTTGAGCGCGCAAGCGGTCGTGGTCGGCCAGGCGACGGCCCTTCCGGACGGACGCTTGCGCCTCGAGTTCCGGCTCTGGGACGCGCTCAGCGAGCAGGCGCTCGTCGGCTATCAATACGCCACCACGGCGGACAATTGGCGCCGCATCGCCCACCGCATCGCCGATCAGATCTATGAGCAATTGACCGGCGAGCCGGGCTTTTTCGACACGCGCGTCGTGTTCGTATCGGAATCCGGCCCGCGCACCCGGCGCATCAAGCGGCTCATGATCATGGATCAGGACGGCGCCAATCCGTCCTTTCTCACCGGGGCGGAGGCGCAGGTTCTGACGCCGCGCTTTTCGCCGACGATGCAATTGATCACCTACATGTCCTTCGAGACCGGCCGCCCGCGCGTGTTCTTGTACAATCTCGAAACCAATCGCCGCGAAGTGCTCGGCGATTTTCCCGGCATGAGCTACGCGCCGCGCTTCAATCCGCGCGGCGACGGCGTGATCATGACGATGGACCTCAACGGCAATTCCGAAATCTATACGATGGACCTGCGCTCGCGGCGCACGACGCGGCTGACCAATCATCCCGCCATCGACACCTCGCCATCCTACGCGCCCGACGGCGCGCAGATCGTGTTCAATTCCGACCGTGGCGGCTCGCCTCAGCTCTATGTGATGAACGCCGACGGCTCCAACCAGCGCCGGATCAGTTTCGGCGACGGGCGCTATTCGACGCCGGTGTGGTCGCCGCGCGGCGATCTCATCGCGTTCACGCGCCAGAATGGCGGGCGGTTTTCGATCGGCGTCATTCGTCCCGATGGCACCGGCGAGCGCGTGCTGACGGAAGCCTATCTCGACGAGGCCCCGACATGGTCGCCCAATGGGCGCGTCATCATGTTCTTCCGCGAGGATCGCCCGGGCGCCGGCCCGAAATTGTGGTCCATCGACCTGACCGGACGCAATCTGCGCCAGGTCGCGACGCAAACCGACGCGTCCGATCCGGCCTGGTCGCCGCTGTTGCCGTGATCGGCGCGCGCATGGCGCGCACAGGCGCGTTAAGAATTTTCGCTTATTGCAACGTCTTTAGGGTGCATTCGGTTGAAAGCGCGGGGCCGGGGCCGTAATCCTCAAGCTCGCGTCGGCAGAAGGCGGCGTCCTCGGTGCGCCGTCAGGACTTCGGAAAAAAAACCGGACTTCAGAAAAAGAGGTGCACATATGCGCAAGATCGCCTTCTTCTCCGCAGCGGCCGCGTTGGCCTTGAGCGCGTGCGCTTCGCGGCCCGAGCCCGTCGCGCCGCCGACGCCCGTGCCGACCCC
>CAZMRN010000149.1:0-5722 GCA_964568575.1 uncultured Caulobacteraceae bacterium | reverse complement strand
GGACTTCTCGATGACGACGTTGCGGCCCTTGGGGCCCAACGTGACTTTCACCGCATTGGCCAGGATGTCGACGCCGGCGAGCATCCGCTCGCGCGCGTCGGCGCCGAAGTTCACAACTTTCGCTGCCATGTGTTCGTTCCTCTAAAGTTGAGTTCATCATCCCGGACGCGCGCAGCGCGATCCGGGATCGCCGTCAGAAAGGTGTTGCGTGCGCGGCGCTGAGTCCCGGATCGTCCCCGGATAAATCCGGGGCGTCCGGGACGGCTTTCGCGCGCTGCGCGCGCTCAAGCCGCCTTCTTGCCCTGCTCGGACTTGCCTTCGATCACGCCCATGATGTCGCTCTCCTTCATGATGAGGAGCTCTTCGCCATCGATGGTGACCTCGGTGCCCGACCACTTGCCGAACAGGATGCGGTCGCCGACCTTGACGTCCATCGCGATGCGCTCGCCGTCTTCGTCGCGGCCGCCGGGGCCTACGGCGATGACTTCGCCTTCCTGGGGCTTTTCCTTGGCGGTGTCGGGGATAATGATCCCGCCCTTGGTCTTTTCTTCTTCCTTCACGCGCTTCACGAGAACGCGGTCGTGCAGGGGACGAAAGCTCGCCACTGGCTGCTCCTTCGGTTTGGATGTCTTGAACGGAAACGGAACAATAGACGAGAATAAGCGCATTGGCACTCACCCATGTCGATTGCTAACGGCGGCTAGATAGAGACGCCGCAGCGGCGCGTCAACACCCCAAACCTGTCCCTCCCCGCGAGGGGAGGGTGTCACGCGCAGCATGACCGGTGGGGCAGCTGCGCGACGCTGGAGACGTTGGCGCCGCCGCCCCCACCGTCGGCCTGTGGCCGACACCTCCCCCTCACGGGGGAGGACGGCAATCGCCGCCGCCGAGCCTGACTCCGTCGCTCCCCGCGAGGGGAGGGTGTCATGCGCAGCATGACGGGTGGGGCGGCTGCGCGACGGTCGGGCGTTTTGGAGCGCGCTCTCAGCTCGACCCGTGCGCCTGCAGGGCGGCGAGATAGGCGCGGATGCGTTTGGCGTTGGCGCCGAGATCGGAGACCCCCACGCGGGAGGACGAGCGGACGTCGATCACCGACCCGCCCTCGGTCGGGGTCACGCGGACGACGATGTCGTCGACGAAGCCGAAGAAGAAGGATTGCACCGTGGCCTCGATGCGCCCGGTCGTCCGGTCGGAATAGGTGACGGTCCACCCCTGCGCCTCGGCGGCGGCGAGCGCGAGGTCGAAAGCCCGTTCGGGCGCGTCGGCCACGGCCAGCGGCTGGATGTCGGGATAGGCGGTCGCTTGGACCTCGCCATTGGTTTTGCCGGCGAGATCGCCCCAGCGCGGGCCCTCGGGGATGCGCTGGTCGGCGTGGACGACGCTGTTGGCCATGGCGATGCCGGCGCGCGCTTCGGCCACGTCGGGGGAGAATTCCGGCGGGTTGGCGAGGTCGGTCGAGACGTCATGGATCGGCGGAATGCTGGCCGCGCCCGCCGCCGCATAGGCGCCGTAGCCCAGGCCTGCGGCCGGGATCGCCAAGGCCAGAAGCGCGGTCGCCACGCCGCGCCGCGGCGGCACGAAAATCGCCAGCAGCAGCCCGATCAGCGCAAAGCCGGCTGCGCCCATCAGCACCAACGGCCCGAAGCGGAACGTCATCAGGCCGAAGCCGATGGTCCAGTCCAACAGGCCGAATTTCGTGCCGAAGGCCGCGGCCAGAAAATAGACGGGCACAAGCAGCGACGCGATCAGCGCCGCCGTCACCCAGATAGTGCGAATGCCCGCCATGCGGCCGCTCCTTTTCCGTCACCGCCTGCGCGAGACCAGGTCCCACAGGTTTCCGTACAGATCCCTGAACACAACGACGCGGCCGTAGGTTTCGTCCCGCGGCGTCTCGATGAAATCGACGCCGCGCGCGCGATAGGTCTCGTAGTCGCGGTCGAAATCGTCGGTCTCCAGAAAAAAGCCCACGCGCCCGCCGGTCTGGTCGCCGACATGGCCGGCTTGCGCGGCGTTGGCGGCCTTGGCCAGCAGCAGCGCTGCGCCGCCGTCGCCGGGGCTGACGACGACGAAACGCTTGGTCGGCCCCATGGCCGTATCCTCGAGCAAGGCAAAGCCCAGCGTCTGGGTGAAATAGGCGATCGCCTCGTCATAGTCGCGCACGACGAGGGTCACGCGGTTCAGCCGCATTATTCCGCCGCCTGAGCAGTCGGCAGGCGATACTCCTTGAAGGTTTCGCGCAACGCCAATTTGTTGATCTTGCCGGTGGCGCCGAGCGGGATTTTCTCGACCATCACCACGTCATCCGGCGTCCACCATTTGGCGATCTTGCCGTCGAGATAGGCGAGCACGCTTTCCTTGGTGGGCGCGCCGCCCGGCGCCGGCTCGATGATGAGCAGCGGCCGCTCGTCCCATTTCGGATGCGCGATCCCGATCACCGCCGCGCACGCGACGCCCTCGGCGCCGAGCGCGATGTTTTCGATATCGATGGAGGAAATCCATTCGCCGCCGGATTTGATCACGTCCTTGGCGCGGTCGGTGATCTGCATGTAGCCGTTTTCGTCGATCGTGGCGACGTCGCCGGTGTCGAAGAAGCCGTCCTCCTCCAGCGCCGTGCCGTCGGGCCGGCGCGCGCCGTCATTGCGGAAATAGGCCTTCGCCACCGAAGGACCGCGCACCTGCAGGCGCCCGAAGGCCTTGCCGTCGTGCGGGCGTTCCTTGCCCTCGTCGTCGACGATCTTCATCTCGACGGTGAACACGGCGCGGCCCTGCTTGAGCTTGAGGCGCATGCGCTCTTCGATGTCGCGGGCAGCATCCTCCGGCGTCAGCGCGCCCAGAGTGCCGATCGGGCTCAGCTCCGTCATGCCCCAGGCGTGGATCACGTCGACGCCGTACTCGACCTCGAACGCGCGCAGCACCGCTTCCGGCACCGCCGAACCGCCGATCGCGACGCGCTTGAGCGTGGTCAGCTTGGCTTTGGTTTCGCGCAAATATTGCAGCAGCATGAGCCACACCGTCGGCACCGCGGCGGTGAAGGTCACGCCTTCGCTTTCGAGCAATTCATAGACGCTCGCGCCGTCGAGCTTGGCGCCGGGCATCACCAGCTTCGCGCCCGCCATCGGCGCCACGAACGCGATGGCCCACGCATTGGCGTGGAACATCGGCACCACCGGCATCACCACGTCGCTCGCCTTGATGCCGAAGCAATCGGGCTGGTTGGCGGCGAGCGCGTGGATCATGTTGGAGCGGTGCGAATAGAGCACGCCCTTGGGGTTTCCCGTCGTGCCGGAGGTGTAGCACAGGCCCGCGGCGGTGTTTTCGTCGAAGCCGCCCCAGCGCGCATCGGCCGGCCGACCGGCGATGAAATCCTCATAAGCAACCGCGCCGCGCAGGCTGGTTTGCGGCATGTGAGCGGCGTCGGTCAGGATCACGTAGCGCTCGATCGTGGTCAATTGATCGGCGATCTTCTCGATCAGCGGCACGAAGGTGAGGTCGAGGAAGAGGATGCGGTCGGCCGCGTGGTTGGCGATATAGACGATCTGTTCGGGAAACAGCCGCGGATTGATCGTGTGCAGCACCGCGCCAATGCCGGATGCGCCGTACCAGACCTCCATATGCCGGGCGGAATTCCACGCCAAGGTCGCCACGCGGTCGCCGACGGCGACGCCTGCGTCGTGCAGCGCGTGCGAGACCTGCTTGGCGCGCGTCCACAGCGCCGCATAGGTCGTGCGCACGATCGGGCCTTCCACGCTGCGGCTGACGATCTCGCGCCTTGGCGCGGTGACCCTGGCGTGGTCCAGGATCTTGTCGAGCGTCATCGACCAGTCCTGCATCGAGCCCAGCATGCGCATCCTCCGATCGCTTATCGCGCGCCGTCGCCGCGGCGCCTGTGGAGAGATGGTTTAAGTCGGCGCGGGCACGCGGGCAAATGCAGCCGGTCAGGCGACCTTGCGGGTCTCGGCGCGGCGCCGCTCCGGCGGCGGATTGAGCATGCGCACCGCCACCGCCGCAGGCGATGGGCGGGCGAGGCGGTCGACCGCGATCGGGTCGTCGCTGA
Organism: uncultured Caulobacteraceae bacterium; assembly: GCA_964568575.1. Lineage (GTDB taxonomy): Bacteria > Pseudomonadota > Alphaproteobacteria > Caulobacterales > Aquidulcibacteraceae > RI-43. The sequence goes on along the minus strand of CAZMRN010000149.1, from coordinate 1,668 downwards.
AGCTGTAGCCGGCGGCCTGCATGCGGTCCCAGAGGGCGCGCGCGCCGGCGGCGTTCACCGGCTGGGCCGCCCGCGGGATCAGCCGGGTTATGCGGCCGAAATCCGCCGCTGGCCCATACGCGGCCGCGAACAGGCATTGGCCCGCGGTCTCTTCAGCCCACAGCGAGGCGACCAGCGCCGCCGTCATCGCGCCGACGCCGTAGCGCCGCACGGCGGTGATGTCGGACAGTCTGGGAATGGCGGTTTTCAGCGCCGGGCGCGGCGGCGCCATCTTGCCGAGGCGCGCAACCATCAAGGCCGCCGCCGCCGCCGCACGCAGTCCGCGCATGTCGCTCCCCCACCCGATGCGCGTTCATCATCGGGCAGGGATGCTGAACAAGCGGTAAAGCTGGAGCATGGACGACCTCGTCCATGTTTTTGGCGCAACGCTGCGCGGACGAGGACGCCCGCGCTCTAAGGAGGGTTAGGGATAGAGCCGTGCTTTCGCCCAGGGCGCGTCGGGCGCGGCGCGGGAAAACTGCAGCCGGTCATGCAGGCGGAACGGACGGTCGCGCCAGAATTCGATCTGCAGCGGGCGCACGCGCCAGCCGATCCAGTGCGGGGGCCGCGTCACCTCCTGCGCCCCAAAGCGCGCGGCGACCTCGGCGATGCGCTTCTCCAGCGCGAAACGCCCCTCCAGCGGCCGCGATTGCTCCGACGCCCACGCCCCGATGCGGGCCTCGCGGGCGCGGGTGGCGAAATAGGCGTCGGCCTCGGCATCGCCCACCGGCTCGACCGGTCCGCGCACCCGCACCTGCCGGCGCAGGCTTTTCCAGTGGAAGCACAACGCGGCCTTCGGGCTGTGCGCCAGCTGGCGGCCTTTGGCGCTGCCTGCGTTGGAATAGAAGGTGAAGCCGCGCGCATCGACGTCCTTCAAGAGCACCATGCGCACGTCGGGCAGGCCGTCGGCGTCCACGGTGGCGAGCGCCACCGCGTTGGAGTCGTTGATCTCCTTGGCGCGCGCCTCCTTCAGCCACGCAGCGAACAGCGCAAACGGCTCATCCAGCGCGAAGAACGCCGCGTCGTCCGGCGGCGGCGTTTCGCCGTCATACGTGGGCGAGGGGGGGATAAGGTCGCTCATAACGCTTTCACGAAGGAGAAATGGGGGGCGGCTCGGCTTCGCAGAGACATCTATACGGCCCCGGGATCACGGGGGATCGCCTGAGCCGATCCGACATCGGTCCGCGCGAAGTCGTCGCCGACGAACAGCAACGGGCAGCCCTTCGCGCGCGCCAGCGCGTAGGCGAAGCAATCGCCCCAGTTCAAGCCGGCGGGATCGACGCCTTTGCCGTATCGGTCATAGGCCGCGGCGGCGGCGTAGGCGCCGGCTTTGGTCAGCGGTTCGACATCGACGCCGAGATCATCGATCAGCGTCGCCACCACGTCCCCGACGCCGCGGCGACGCGCCACGATCAGCGTCTCCGCCAGCGTGGCGGCCGAGATGCACAGCCCCGCTGCGTCCGTGAGCGCTTCGCTGATCCGATCCGCCTCCGGCTCGTCCAGCGCGAGCGCCATGATCGCGGAGGTGTCCAGCGCGATCATTTCGGCATGCCGTCATCGCCATAGAGCCAATCCTGGCTGCGCGCGGCGCCCGGCCCGGCGGTGCGCGCCGCGCGTCCAGCGGCGCGC
>CAZMRN010000148.1:0-5733 GCA_964568575.1 uncultured Caulobacteraceae bacterium | reverse complement strand
ATTCAACGGCCAGAGCACGCGCTTCGAGGTGCGTCTCGACCCGCCTGAGCTGGGCAAGATCCAGGTGCGCATCGATGTGCAACGCGATCACAGCGTGACGGCGGCGATCGCCGCCGACGATGCGGGCGCGCTGACGCAGCTGGCCCGCGCCGCACGCGAGATCGCCGACGCGCTGCAGGCCGCCGGCCTCAATCTCTCGGAAGACGGCCTAAGTTTCTCGCTCGCCGATCAAGGCGACGCAAACGCTTTCGCAGAGCGCGAACGATCGCGCGCGCCGACGCACGCCGTCTCGACATCGCACAATGACGACGCCCTGCCCCGCACCGCCCGCCTTGAACGCTGGCACGGCGCGCGGCTCGACGTGATCGCCTAAGGGGCCGCCTTCATGACCATATCCGCTCTTGACGCATCCAGCGCAGCGCAAGGCGCAGGTCAGGCCGCGCGCGCGACCTTGACGTCGAATTACGAAACCTTCCTGGTGCTGCTGACGGCGCAACTGAAGAACCAGGATCCGCTGGCGCCGATGGACTCCACCGCGTTCACGCAACAATTGGTGCAATACAGCCAGGTCGAGCAGCAGATCCAAACCAACGACCAGCTCGAATCCCTGATTTCGCAGAGCCGCGCCGCCGCGGCGGGATCGGCCCTGGGCTATCTTGGCCGCACCGCGATCATCGCCTCCAACAGCGCCGCACTGACGGACGCCGGCGCGCAATGGTCTTACACTTTGCCGGAGTACGCCGACAGCGTCCGGATCGAGGTGCGCAACGCGGACAATCGAACGGTTTATGCGACGAATGCGCAGCCCGGGTCCGGCGAGCGGACATTTTCTTGGAACGGCAATGATCAATTGGGAATCGCCCAGCCGGACGGCGCCTATAGCTTGGTTGTCACCGCCGAGAACGACGCCGGCGAAGCGATCGCCGCGACCGTTCAGGTGCGCGAACGCATCACCGGCGTGGACCTCGCCGCCAGCGATCCGCAGATCGTGACCGCGGCCGGCGCCCGCCCGTTGAGCGCGATCCGCGCGATCTTGGACGATTGAAGCGAAGACCTTGGACGCCGGCAAAACGCCGGCGCCTTCGCGCAGAAGCGCTCCTGCCCAACACATTCGACGCAACGACGCTGCGATTGAGGAGCGACGAGAATGAGCATCTATACGGCCCTTCGTGCGGGCGTGTCCGGCCTCACAGCCAATTCGAGCGCGCTGGCGGTGATTTCCGACAACATCGCGAACGTCAACACCGTCGGCTACAAACGATCGACCGTGGATTTCAGCGCGCTCGTCAACGCGCAGAATTCGCAGACTACGTATAACGCGGGCGGCGTGCTGCCGGGCGTGCGCACCCAGATCTCGCTGCAAGGCTCGCTGGAGCAATCGCGCTCCTCCACCGACCTCGCGGTTTCGGGCGACGGCTTCTTCATCGTCTCGCCGACGCCGCAGCAATTGTCCAATGGCGGCAATGTTTTGTTCACCCGCGCGGGAAGCTTTACGGTCGACGCCAACGGCTTTCTGGTGAACGCCCAGGGGCTTTACCTGCAAGGCTGGCCGGTGCGGGCGGACGGCAGCGTCACCTCCAGCCCGACAAGCCTTTCGGCGATCGAACCGGTGAACACGGCAGGCGTGGGCGGCCTCGCCGAGCCGACCGCCAACGTCACGTTGAACGCCAACCTCAATTCCGGCTGGGACACCCACACCGGCGCGTACACAGTGGGCAACATGGCCACCGGCGCGATCACGCCGCATTTCGAAACCTCGCTCGAAGTGTTCGACAGCCTCGGCGCGCCGCGCACGATCGCGCTAGGCTTCCTCAAGACGGGGCCGAACAATTGGCAGGTGGAAGTCTATGCCCGCCCGAACACGAACATCACCGGCGGCGGCGCAAACGGCGGCCTGTTGTCAGCGGGGACGGTCACCTTTCAAACCGACGGCACGGTGCAAAACATCACCGCGCCGGGCGGCGGCGTGGCCAGCGTCGACGGGCAGTTCAATATTCCATGGGCGACCTCGACCGGGGCCGCCGCGCAGCCCCTTGAGATCGATCTCCGCACCGGACTGAAACAATTCGCCAACAATTTCGGCGTCACCAGCGTGACCGCAGACGGCGTGCCGCCCGGCGATCTGATCGGCCTCATCATGGAGGGCGACGGCTTTCTCACCGCGCAGTTCTCCAATGGCCGGGCCCGCGCCCTTTACCAGATCCCCGTCGCCACCTTCCTGAACCCGAACGGGCTGCAGCCCGACACCGGCGGCTCATTCCGCACCACGCTCGAAAGCGGCCTCTACAACATCAACGCCTCCAATTCCGGCGGTGCGGGGCGCATCGCGTCCGGCGTTCTGGAATCCTCCAATGTCGATCTTGCGGCAGAGTTCACAAGCCTTATCACCACGCAGCGCGCCTATTCCGCATCCTCGAAGATCATAACTACCGCCGACGAGATGCTGGAGGAATTGCTGCGCATCAAGCGCTGATGATGCTTAGCTGCACGCGGAAATAAATTTGCAAGGAATTGCTTGTATCGTTTCGAAACAAGCCCTTAACGCGCGATAAGCACAGGTTTTAGCCGTTTCTTCAATCCCTCCGTGTATAACGGCGGAGATTGAGGAGATAAGGCGCCATGCAAAAGCAACGCCGCTACGAAGGGATGGTGATGGGTCCGGACGGCAATCCGCTCACGCTTGAGGATTTGCCGCCTCCGAACACCACGCGCTGGGTCATCCGCCGCAAGGCTGAAGTCGTCGCCGCCGTTCGCGGCGGCTTGCTGACGATCGAAGAGGCGTGCGAGCGCTATTCGCTGACGCTCGAGGAGTTCGACTCCTGGCGCGCCGCGATCGAAAAGCACGGCCTGCCCGGCCTGCGCACCACCCGCATCCAGCATTATCGCGGGGCCAATCCCTGATCGCCCGCGCCTGATTGTTGCGGATAAATTAAATTTTCCGCTGCGCGACGCTAACGCTCGAGCAAGTTTGGCGTGGTGTAGTGGGGCGCGATGAACGCGCCGCCCCTCCCCCGGCCCGCCACGACAACGCCTGCGCCCGCGCGCCGGGCGCGCGCCGCGCCTGCGCCGATCATCGCGGTCGCCTCCGGCAAAGGCGGCGTCGGCAAGACCTGGCTCTCGGTGACGCTGTCGACGATCTGGGGTCGGCAAAACAAAAAAACGTTGCTGGTCGATTGCGATCTTGGCCTCGCCAATGTCGACGTGCAGCTCAATATCCGCCCGCAGGCGGATCTGAACTCCGTGCTGAAGGGCTGGGTCGACCTTGAGGCCGCGGTGACGCCCGCGCTGGGCGGCCCCGGCCGCGAGGGCGGCTTCGATCTGATCGCCGGCCATTCGGGTTCGGGCGCGCTGGCCGGCGCCAAGATCGAAGACGCCGCCCGCATCAGCGACGGCGTGCGCCGCCTGGCCCCGCACTATGATCGCGTCATCATGGACATCTCGGCGGGCATCGATCCCACCGTCCAGCGTTTCTGCCGCGCGGCGGACAAGCTCGTCATCGTCACCAATGAAGAGCCGCCCGCGATGATGGACGCCTACGCGTTCATCAAACTCATGAAGCTCAATGGCGGGGCGCTCGCCGCGCCGTGGATCGTGATCAATCTGGCCGAGACGCGGCTGCGCGGCCGCAAGACGTTCGACCAGCTCGCCGCCGCCTGCGAGCAGCATTTAGGCTTGCGTCCGCGCCTCGCCGGCGTGGTGCAACGCGATCCGCGCGTGCCGGACGCCATTCGCGCGCAGGCGCCGCTCCCCGTGCGCCATCCCCAAGCGCAGGCGCTGGAGGACGCCATGCGCATCGCTGAAGCGCTGAGCGGCGAGTAGCGCCGCCGGTCGCGGCGCGCTTAGGCGTCCTCGCCGCTGCGTTTGGCCGCCTTTTTGGCGCGGTGATCCTCGAGAACGTCGCGCAGCATCTCAAAATCGACCCCGGGCATCACAACCAGCTCATCGGGGGTTGATTTCGGCTGGTCCGCGCCTTCGGCGCGCGGCGTGCGTTCGCGCTTTTTCTTAGCCAAATCAATAATCTCCGCCGTCATCGCCGATCCTCCGCATGGGAGCGGCGTCCAGGCCGTCGCACCCTACGCTTCGGCGTCGAGAGAGTCTGGTTAGCGAAAGGTTAACGCACGCCTCACGGATTGGTTGCAGCGGCCGAGGCTGTTAATTATGGTTAACGCCACCGGGGGGGGGCAGAATGCCGAAACGCCGTGTGTTTGTCGTCAGCCCGATCGGCGCGGCGGGCTCGAAAGTCCGGCTGCACGCCGACGACGTGTTCAACAATCTGATCACGCCGGCCTTGAAGGCGATCGAAGAGGAACGGCCGGACGTGCAGTTCGCGCCGCCGATCCGCGGCGACCATTTCGACACCCACGACGACGACATCATGCGCCAGGTGCTGAAGGGCCTGCGCGACAGCGACCTGATCATCGTGCTGTTGACCTTCCAGCGGCCCAACGTGCTGTACGAACTGGGCATCGCCGACTGCACCGGCCGGCCGACGGTTCTGCTCGCGCGCAAGAGTCAATCCGTGCTCGGCGTGACCAGCGGCGAGCCTTTGCCGTTCGACATCGCCCATCGCCGCGTGGCGCAATATCGCCGCCCTGGCGATGCGACCGCGGTGAAGGAGCTGGCCAAAGCGATCTCAGGCACGCTGTTCAACCCGAACAAAAGCGCCAACACCTATATGGGGCCGTTCGACGGCCGCATCGACGCCTTCGGCGAGCACAATCAGAGCGTCTCGGTCTATGAGCGCTTTTCCGGCATTCCCTATACCGAATATTCGAAACTGTTCGGCAAGGCGGAAGACTTCATCTGGATCGCCGGCACGTCGATGCTGGATTTTTCGCACACCGACATCAATCCCTGGGACTACACGGTGCGCGGCGAGAACCGGAAGATCAATTTCCCACAGCTTGTGCTGAACAAATTGATGACCGGCGTCGATTTCACAGTCTTCATGATGTCGGAGGACAATCCGGCGCTGCCCTACATGCTGATCCAGACCGGCGATGAGCTCTTGGAGAGCCTCGCCATCGACATCAACGAATTCTCCGTCACCAAGGTGCAGGACGAAATCCGCCGCTCCGCCGCGATCTGGCGGCGCATCCAGGAGGAGGCCGAGCGCGCCGCCCCGAAGATGCGTGAGATGATGGAGCCGGGCGAGAAGCTCGGCCAACTCAAGATCGTCAAGGTGAACCGCGGCATCGTTTACAGCCGCGTGTCGATGACGGAGAAAGAGGTTCTCATTTCTCCGAACTATTACACGCTGCCGCGCAACGGCCATGGGCCGTCCATGCGCGCGATCTCCAATACGAACCTCTATCGCACCACGCGCGCCGATCTTGAGTATCTGGCGAAGATCAACGCCGCGCCGAGCGCACAGGCGGCTTAAGGCGCGCCCTCGCCGCTGCGGCGGCGTTCCGCGTTGAGGAAGGGCGCCGCTGCGCCCGCCGTCTCGATCCCGTGCAGCGACAGGCGACCGCGAAAGCGCGCGCCGGCGAGCGTCGCCGGAACCTGAAAGCGCGCGCCGTCGAACCAGGCGGCGCCAATGAACAGAGCGCGGTCGAACGAGACAGGGCCTTCGAAGCGCGCCTCTTCAAAGCCGGCCCCGCCGCCGAACGCGGCGGCGTCGAACTGGGCTGGGCCCTCAAAATGCGCTGCGCCGAAGCCCGCTTCGCGGGCGAAATCGGCGCGGGAGAACGCCGCGGGGCCGGCGAAAACGGCGCCGCCAAACCAGGCGTC
>CAZMRN010000147.1:0-5787 GCA_964568575.1 uncultured Caulobacteraceae bacterium | reverse complement strand
ACGGCGCCGCCGCGCATCGATGTGCAGACGGCGCTCGGCGCATCGACGAACACGTTCTCGAACAGCATCGGCAGCTTCGCGTCGGCGCTTAATCTCGCGCTCGGCGCCGACGGCAGCGCCGATTTCACCGATGGCCGCCTCAGCATTCGCGCGAACGGCGGCGCGGGCATATCGATCGCGCAGGACGATGTCGGCGCCGGCGGGGCTGCGCGCGCTGGCCGCGGCTTGTCGCATTTTTTCGGGCTGAACGACATCGTCTCGCGCCCGGATCCGCTGTTCTTCGAAACCGGCGGCTCGCCCAGCGACGCGCACGGCCTCGCCGCCGGCGGGAGCCTGACGTTCGACGTGCGCGACGCCAATGGCCGCGTCGTGGCGCAACCCACCTTCACGATCAGCGGCGCGCTCGCGGCGGGCGGCTCGACATGGGCCAACCTCGTCACGGCGTTGAACGATACGACCACCGGGCTCGGCCGCTATGCGACGTTCAGCTACACCACTGACGGCCGGATCACCTCCACGCCGGTGGGCGGCTTCACAACCGAACTGACCAATGACACCACCGCGCGCGGCGCCACCGGCGTGCAGGCGTCGGGCCTGTTCGGCATCGGCGTCGCGGCGCGCGCCACGCGGGCGGTGCAGGCTGAGATCGCCGATCCGGTGGCCGATGATCCGATGCGGCTCGCGCTCGGAAGGCCCGATCTCTCGGCCAGTTTCGGCGCGCGCATCATCGAAACCGGGGACAATCTCGGCGCCACCGCTTTGGCGCGCACACGCGATCAGACGCGCACCTTCGCCGCAGCCGGCATGATGGCGCGGCAGACGACGACGCTCGCGTCATTCGCGTCGCGGCTCGCCGGCGAAGCGGGTCGCCTCGCCACCGACGCCGACCGCGACGTGTCCGGCGCGCAGGCGATCGCCAAGGCGGCCGCCGATCGTCGCGCCGACATGGAGGGCGTCACGCTCGACGACGAATTGATCCGCATGACCGTCTATCAGAACGCTTATGCGGCGGCGTCGCGGATTATCCAGGCCGCCGACGACATGTTCCAGATTCTCCTGAACCTCGGACGCTAGAACGAGTGATCCATGACCAGCCCGCTGACTTTCCGTTTTTCGACGCAGACGCAACTCGATATCGGGCGCGTCACGCGCGAACTCGCCGATCTGCAGACGCAAGTCTCGACCGGCAAGAAGTCGCTCGAACTCGTCGGCTATGGCGAAGATGCGGGGCGGCTGATCAGCTCCATCAGCATGCAGAGCACGTTCCAGGCGCAGCAGGACGCCATCGCCGAACTCAACGCCCGTTTCGATCAGCAGACCGCCATCCTCAACAAGGCCGCGCAGGCGAATTACGATCTCGCCACGGCGGTGCGCACGGCGATGTCGGCCAATGACGGCCGCGGGCTCGAGACCGAACTCGAAATCGCCTTCGCCTCCATGACCACCGCCTTGAACGAAAGCTTCAACGGCCAGCCCTTCTTCGGCGGAGAGCGCTATGGGCAGGGGCCGATCATGGTGCGCAGCACGGCGGAATTGAGCGTCGCGGCGATCCCGGCCGACGTGTTCGACGAAGCGGCGCGCCATCAGACATTCGATCTCGGCTTCGCCGCGCCCATTCGTCTGGCGGACAAGGCGTCAGAGATTTCGCAGGATGCGTTTCAGGCGATGCGGTCGTTGAAGCTGATGATGGACGCCGCGGGAGGCCGCCTGCCGGAGGGGCTCTCCGGCGCCCAATTGGCCGAGCTGGAGGTCATCGCGCGGCAATTGGAATCGGCCGGGTCGACGCTGTCGAAGGCCGAAGGCCGCGTCGGACAGCTGCAGCGCAGCCTCGATCTCGACGCTGAACGGATCAAGACGCGCTCGAACTTTCTCGCCAAGTCGATCGGCGAGCAGGCCGACGCCGACCTCTCGGTCGTCGCGGTGCGCTTGAGCGCGCTGACCACGCAATACCAGGCGATGGCGCAGAGCTTTTCCCAAATTTCGCAATTGTCGCTGCTGAACTATCTGCCGATCCGCTAGGGCGCGCTTGTCGGCCTGCGGCGGGGTCGCCATACTAGGCGCTCGCCCCGATCCTTGACCTCGGGGGGAGTAAACGCGCGATGACCCTTCTGTCCGCCGATGCGGCTGGCGCCGCCCTCGGCTTTTCCAAGCCAAACGCGAAAACGCGCGTCGTCGCGGCGATGTCCGGCGGCGTGGATTCCACGGTGGTCGCCGCGCTGCTGAAGCGGCAAGGCTATGACGTGGTCGGCGTCACGCTGCAGCTTTACGATCACGGCGCTGCGGTCAATCGGCCCGGCGCGTGCTGCGCCGGCCAGGACATCCACGATGCGCGCCGCGCCGCCGATGCGCTCGGCATCCCGCACTATGTGCTGGATTATGAATCGCGGTTTCGCGCCGCGGTGATGGAGGATTTCGCCGACACCTATCTCGCCGGCGCCACGCCCATCCCGTGCGTCCGCTGCAACCAGACGGTCAAATTCGCCGACCTGATGGCGGTGGCGCAGGACCTTGGCGCCGATTGCCTGGCGACCGGCCATTATGTGCGCCGCACGCTGGGGCCGCATGGCGCAGAGATGCGGCGCGCCGCCGATCCCGACCGCGACCAAAGCTATTTCTTGTTCGCCACGACGCGCGCGCAGCTTGATTATCTGCGCTTCCCGCTTGGCGATCTGCGCAAGCCGGCGGTGCGGGCGCTGGCGGCCGAATTCGGCCTCGCGGCGGCTGAAAAGCCGGACAGCCAGGACATCTGCTTCGTGCCGGACGGCAAATATCAAAGCGTGGTGGAGAAGCTGCGGCCCGGCGCGATCGAGCCGGGCGAGATCGTGCATGTCGATGGCCGCGTGCTTGGGCGCCATGACGGCGTGATCCATTTCACCGTCGGCCAACGTCGCGGCATCGGCGTGGCGACGGGCGAGCCGCTGTTCGTGGTCAAGCTGGATGCGGCGGCCAAGCGCGTCGTCGTTGGACCGCGCGCGGCGCTGCGCGTGAGCGAGATCGTTCTCAAGGACGTGAACTGGATCGGTGCGCCGGTCGCGTGCGAGGATGATCTCGACGGCCTGCGCGTGCGCGTGCGGGTGCGCTCGACGCGACCGCCGGCGCCAGCGACCTTGCGGATCGGCGCCGGCTGGCGCGTCGTGTTGGAGGACGCCGAAGACGGCGTGGCGCCGGGGCAGGCCGCCGTGTTCTATGAGGCCGCAGGCGACCGCGTGCTCGGCGGCGGCTGGATCGCGGCGACGAATGTGGGCGCGTTCGCATGACCGACGCCGAGGTCGAAGACTTCATGCGCTTCGTGCTGACGCCGCGACGGCGCGCGCGACCACGTATCGCCGAGCCGCTGCGCGATGCGCTGGATGTCGATGTCGACGCCGCGCACGGGCCGGTCGCCGCGTGGCGGATGGGCGAGGGGCCGGCGATCCTGTGCGTGCACGGCTGGGAGGACGACAACGCGCTGTGGGGGCCGTTGCTCGCGCTGTGCCGGCAGGCGGGGCGCGCGGCGGTCGTGCTGGATTTGCCCGCGCACGGTTTTTCGCACGGCGAGACCTGCGCCGCGCCGGATGCAGCCGAAGCGATCCTCGCCGTCGCCGCGCAGCTTGGCCCGATCGATGCGCTTGCCGCGCATTCCTTCGGCGGGCCGTGCAGCGTGCTGGCGATGACGCGCGGCCTCGAAGCGACGCGTGCGGCGTTCATCGCGTGTCCGCTGGGGCGCATGCGCCGCTGGCAGCGCATCGGCCGCGAGGTCGGCGCCGATCCGGCCTTGATCGAGGCCGCGCGGGCGCTTTACGCGCAGCGCTATGGCGAAGCGGCGCAATTCGACGTGTGCGAGGCCGCGCCGCGTCTCAGCGCGCGTGCGCTGTTCGTGCATTCGGTCGATGACGAGCAGGTCGACGCCGACGCGTCGCGCGAAGCAGCGGCCGCGTGGCCCGATGCGGAGCTGCTTTTGCTCGACGGCTTGGGTCATCGGCTGATTGCGCAGGATGACGCGGTGTTGATGCGCGTGTTCGAGTTTCTCGACGCGGCTTAGAGCCTGATCGACAGTGATTAAAGCGTTCTCAGTCGATCAGGCTCTAAACTGAATGTGAGAGCGTGATAGCCGCCAAAACCGGTTCCCACTTTTGGCTATCACGCTCTAGCCGAAGCCTGCGTCTTCCAACGCCTTGGATTGTCGATACACGGCGGCCACAGCCTCCGCGTCGATGAGCGTTGCGGCGGTTTTTTGCGCTTTGGCCCAGGCGCGACCGGCGGCGTTGACCTTCTGTCGGCCGTCAGCGGTGAGACGCACGATGCGGGCGCGCCGGTTGTTCGGGTCCGTGCGGCTTTCGACCAGACCGGCGGCGACCAGCGGCGCAAGCGTGCGGGACAAGGTCGAGGGGTCGAGCGCCACGGTCGCGGCGATCTGCGCGATCGGCGCCTCTCCCGCTGCCGCAATGGTGGCGAGCAGGCCGAACTGCGGCAGCGTCACGCCGTGCGGTTCAAGGTGCGCGTCGTAGTGCGCGGTCAAGCGCCGCGCCGAGGCGCGCACGCGGGCGCACAGGCAGGCCGTAGGCGCGCCCGAGAAGGCGGGCATCGGCGTTCCGATTGACTTGGCTGGATCGTCCATTTATGTGTACATACATCTATTGTAGCTACAAGGATAGCCGCGGTGACCGCATCCGTCCATACCGCCGACCCCAATCGCTTGCTCGGCATGACCGGGATCGAGGCGATGCGCGCGCTGATGGCGCGCCAGCTCGATGGCGTTTCGATCGCCAGGACGCTGAATTATTGGCTGACGGAGGTCGATGACGGCCGCGCCGTGTTCGAGGGCGAACCGACCGCCGCGGTGCTCAATCCTTTGGGCATCGTGCACGGCGGCTGGGCGCTGACCCTGATCGACAGCGCCTGCGGCTGCGCGGTGCACACCACGCTGCCCCCCGGCGTCGGGTACACCTCGCTGGAGACGAAAGTGAATTTCACGCGCGCGATTACGCCGGAAACCGGCCGCGTGCGGTGCGAGGGGATCGTGGTCGCGCGCGGCCGCACTATCCTCACCGCCGAAGCCCGTCTGACCGACGGGCGCAATCGATTGCTCGCGCATGGATCGTCGACGCTGATGGCGTTGCGGCCGGACGCGCGCTAGGGACGATCGTGAGGAGAGGAATTCGCGATGCGTGAAGACGATGTGGTGATTGTGGGCATGGCGCGCACGCCGATGGGCGGGCTCCTTGGAGATTTGGCGCACCACGCCGCAAGCGATCTCGGCGCCGTGGCGGTCAAGGCCGCGGTCGCGCAGGCGGGCGTGGACGGCGCCGCCATCGACCAGATCCTGATGGGCAATGTGCTCTCCGCCGGCCAAGGGCAGGCGCCGGCGCGTCAGGCGGCGCTCAAGGCGGGCCTGCCGAACAGCGTGCAGGCCACCACGCTCAACAAGATGTGCGGTTCTGGGCTGCAGGCTGTGCTGCAGGCGCGCCAGGCGATTGCGACCGGCGAGGCCGATGTCATCGTCGCCGGCGGCATGGAGAGCATGACGCAGGCGCCGTTCCTGATGACGGATCATCGCCGCGGCTCGAAATACGGCCACGGCAAGATCATCGATCACATGGCGTATGACGGGCTCGAGGACGCCTATGAACGCCAAGCGATGGGCGTGTACGCCGACATGATCGCCAAGGAATATCAATTCACGCGCGAAGCCCAGGACGCCTACGCGCTCGAAACGCTTGCGCGTGCGCAGGCGGCGACCGCCGAAGGCCGCTTCACGCGTGAGATCGCGCCGGCGCCGGGCGCCGGAAAAGACGCCGCGATCACGGT
>CAZMRN010000146.1:2749-5789 GCA_964568575.1 uncultured Caulobacteraceae bacterium | reverse complement strand
CGTCAAGCGCGGCGGCGCAGCGACGCTGGACGCCGCGCCCGCGCGCACCAATCGGCGCCTCTACGCCGACATCGATCCGATCGCGCAGCCGGCCTTCACCGACAAGACGGCGCTGCTGCAGGAGATCGACGCCTATGTCCGCGCCAAGGATCCGCGCGTCGTGCAGGCGTCCGTCTCGCTCGCCGGCGCGCGGCGCGCGATCACGATCCTGCGACCCGACGGCGCGCGCTATGACGATGTGCGCCCGCTGGTGCGCATCAATGTCTCCGTCACGGTCGAGCGCGACGGGCGGCGCGAAAGCGGCTCCGCCGGCGCCGGCGGGCGCGAACCGTACGAAGCCTTCATCGCGCCGGAGCGCTGGAAGGCGCTGGCCGACGAAGCGCTGCGCATCGCGCTGGTGAATCTCGAATCGATTCCCGCGCCGGCGGGCGAAATGGACGTCGTGCTCGGTCCCGGCTGGCCCGGCGTGCTGCTGCACGAAGCCGTCGGCCATGGCCTCGAAGGCGATTTCAATCGCAAGGGAACCTCCGCCTTCGCCGGCCGGGTCGGCGAGCGCGTCGCCGCCGAAGGCGTCACCGTGGTCGACGACGGGACCTTCGACCTGCGCCGCGGCTCGCTGACCTTCGACGACGAGGGCACGCCCACGGGCCGCACGGTGCTCATCGAAAACGGCGTTTTGAAAGGCTATTTGCAGGATCGCATGAATGCGCGCCTGTCGGGCGTTCCCGCCACGGGCAATGGGCGGCGCGAATCCTACGCCCATCGTCCGATGCCGCGGATGACCAACACCTTCATGCTCGCCGGCCCGCATAAGCCCGACGAAATCCTCGCGACGCTGAAGCGCGGCGTCTACGCGGTGAATTTCGGCGGCGGCCAGGTCGACATCACGTCCGGCAAGTTCGTGTTCCAGTGCACCGAGGCGTATCTGGTCGAGGACGGCAAGATCGGCGCGCCGATCAAAGGCGCGACCTTGATCGGCGACGGGCCCTCCGCGCTGACGCGCGTGACGATGGTGGGCGACGATCTCAAACTCGACGACGGCGTCGGCACGTGCGGAAAAGCAGGCCAAAGCGTGCCTGTCGGCGTCGGCCAACCCACGCTCTACATCAAAGGATTGACGATAGGCGGTTCTTAATGCGTGCATGCCACTAGACAACGCGCGACTCGCAATGTTTGTGTGTCGGCATTGTCATCTCCAGTGGGGAGGCTGTTATGGCTGCTGCAAAGAAATCTGGTTCCGCCGGCGCGAAAGCGTCCCTGGCCAAGAAGGCCGCCGGCAAGGCCGCCGGTAAGAAGGCGACCGCGAAGAAGAAGTAATCTTCTCCGCATCGCAGGAAATCAGGCGCCGCCGCGCGATCTTCGCCGGCGGCGCTTTTATTTTGCCCATTCGACAACTAAAGCGCCCGCCGCCCCGGCGCATCCAAAGCCGACCGCGCCGGCATCCCTGACCGACAAGGCGGCGCGCGACGCGCCGCGCGGGTGCAGGGATTTGCGACGAGCGACGCGGCGAAACGCTTGGTTTCCGCCGGTTTTTCGTTATCCCCAACCCGACGAACGATAAGGGTGGGACGCCATGATGCTGCGCTGTGTGGTCGCCGGAGCGCTGCTGTGCGGCGCAGCCCACGCACAGGAGCCGCCCGCTCCGCCCACCGAAGACGCCGCCGGCCGCATCGCCTTCACGCCCGATTATTTCGACCGCTTCGCGCCCCAGACCGCGCTCGACATGGTGCGCCGCGTGCCGGGCTTCAGCATCGACGAGGGCGGCGAGCGGCGCGGATTCGCCGGCGCGGCCGGCAACGTCCTGATCGACGGCGCGCGCCCGACATCGAAATCGCAGGACCTGGAAGACCTCCTCGCCCGCATTCCCGCAGGCCATGTCGAACGCATCGATTTGATTCGCGACGTCGGCGGATCCGCCGACGCGGCGGGGCAGACCGTGCTGATCGACGTGGTGCGCCGCGACAGCGCAGGCAGCGGCGTGTGGCGGGCGGAGTTCGAGGGCGGCGCGCGCGGGCGGATATCGCCGCGCGGCGAGGCCTCGTGGTCGGGCCGCGCAGGCTCGGTCGATTATGCGCTCGGCGTCTCGCGCTATCTCGAATACCGCCCGCTCGAGGGCGACCGCACGTTTCGCGACGCCGCAGGCGCGCTGCTCGCGACGCAAACCGACCAGACTCCGCGCACGTTTCGCGATGCGGGCGCCACAGGCGAAGCCTCCTGGCCATTCCTCGGCGGATCTCTGCGCGTCAACGCGGCCTTTGGGCGTCAGCGCTTCGCCACCGTTCTGGGCACGGAAAGCTTCACGCCGTCCGGCGCCTTCGCGGGCGTATCCACGCTGGCGATCGAAGAACGCGAGCGGCGCGCCGAGTTCGGCGTCAACTATTCCCGGGATGTCGGGCCGTTTGCGCTGGAGGCGATCGCGCTCGCCACGCAGCGCCGCTTCGCGCGCGACGACGACACCATCGCCCGTGACGCGGCGGGCGTTGCGGGGCCGCGCGTCCTGCAGGCGCAGCGCCGCGAACCGGGCGAAACGCTGGGGCGCCTGCGCTTGTCGTGGCCGCTCGCGGAAGGCCATCGGCTCGATTTCGGCGGCGAAGCGGCGCTCAACACGCTGGAGACGCGCCTGAGCTTGAGCGAAGGCGGCGTCGCGCGGCCGCTGCCGGCGGCGAACGTGTCGATCGAGGAAGTGCGCGGCGAGGCGTTCGCACTCTATGCGTGGCGGCCGAATGCGCGCTGGAGCCTTGAGGCGCAGGCGGCTGTGGAATCATCCCGGCTGGAGCAGTCCGGCGACACCACGCTGACCACCGAGCTCGTGTATTGGAAGCCGTCGCTGCAGGCCACGCGCACGATCGGCGCGCGCCAGCAGCTGCGCGTGCGCGTCTGGCGCGACGTCGATCAGCTCGATTTCGACGATTTCGCCTCCGCCGCCGAGCTCGCCGACAATCGCGTCGCCGCCGGCAATCCCAATCTGCGCCCTGAATCTTCGTGGCGCGCCGAGGCGCAGGCCGATCTGCGCTTCGGCGCCGACGGCGCGGCGTCGCTC
>CAZMRN010000146.1:0-2723 GCA_964568575.1 uncultured Caulobacteraceae bacterium | reverse complement strand
CGAGGACGCCGCCGACGTCGTGCCCGTCGGCCCGCCGGGGCAAAGGTTCGACGCGCCTGGAAATATCGGCGACGGGCGCGTGCGCGGCGCGACCTTGACCGCGACGCTGCCGCTGGCGCGCGCGCTGGCGGGCGCGCGGCTGACGCTGGAGGCTGACGTCTACGACACGACGGTCACCGATCCGGTGACGGGTCAGGAGCGCGCCATCTCGGGCTTTCGCGAATCCCGCCTGGAGGCGGAGTTTCGCCACGACCTGCCGGCGCATCGCGTCGCCTGGGGCGCGGCGTTCTACAAAGAGGCGGAGAACGTCACCTACCGCCTGGGCGAAACCGATACGTACGAGGAAGGCCCATTCGTCGATCTGTGGATCGAGACCACCGCGGTTCCTGGACTGAAGATCACCGCCTTCGCCAACGCCGTGCAGGATTCGCCCTTCCGCCGCGAACGGCGCTTCTTCACGCCCGACCGCGCCGGCGCGCTCACGCTCGTCGAGCGGCGCGAACGCCAGTTCGGCCGCTTCTACGGCGTGCGCGTGACGGGCGCGTTCGGGTAGCGGCCCCCTCAGTCCGCTTCGCGGCCACCTGCCTCGTAAACGGGGGAGAAAATGCGCTTTTTTCTTCCCCCGCCTGCGGGGGAAGCAGCGGCCGAAGGCCGTCGATGGGGGCGAGCAGCGCTGACGTTTCTCGAGGTCTAAGGCGCGCGCAATGCCGTCGCCCCCTCAGTCCGCTTCGCGGCCAGCTCCCCCGTACACGGGGGAGCAAAGGTGCGCTTCCTTCTCCCGCTTGCGGGGGAAGCAGCGGCCGAAGGCCGTCGGACGACCGCGCGGCGTTTACGCCGCCGCGTAGCGCGTTTCGATGGTCGGCGCGCCGTCGGCGCGGACGGCGCCGACCTTCACCAGGCGGATCATGTGCGCGAGCACGGAATGGCACGCGGCGGGATGCAGGCGCGGATCGACGTCGGCGTACATCACCGGCACCATCTCCTTGATGGTGGTCCGCCCCTGACGCAGCTGCGCGAGAATCTGGTCTTCGCGCGCCAGGCGATGGGCGACATAGGCGTCGATGAACGCCTGCGGCGCCCGGATCGGCGGGCCGTGCGTCGGCCACAACACATCGAAGCCGCGCGCGCGGACCTTTTCCAAGCTGCGCAGATAATCGTCCATGTCGCCGTCAGGCGGGCTGATGACGGTGGTCGACCAGCCCATGATGTGGTCGCCGGGGAACAGCGCGTTTTCCTCGTGCAGCGCATAGGCCATGTGGTGCGAGGTGTGGCCGGGCGTGAACACCGCCTCGATTGTCCACCCATCGCCGCGAACGATCTCGCCGTCATTGAGTGCGACATCGGGCTTGAAGCCGTCGTCGTCGCCGGCCTCCATGCGCACATCGGACTCCACCGCCGAAAACGGCAGGCCGCTGGCGTAAATGAGCGCGCCGGTCGCCTCCGCCAGCGGGCGCGCCGCGGGGCTGTGGTCCATGTGGCCGTGCGTGACGAAAATGTGGGTGAGTCGGCGACCGTCGAGCGCGCGCTTGAGATCGTCCTGGTGGGCGTCGCCGGCGGGGCCGGGATCGATCATCGCCACCGAATCGCCGGCGCCGATGATGTAGACGCCGGTGCCGTAGAACGTGAACGGGCCAGGATTGTTGGCCACCAGGCGCCGGATCAAGGGCGACACCTCTTGCGCCTCGCCATAGGCGAACGCCATCTCCCGCACGAACGGTATCTTCACCGCCATCGCTGCGCCCTCACGCTTTGTCCCGCACCGCCCATTCGCGGAATCGCCGCGCCAGGATACGCGCCGCGCGCATTTTTTCAGCCAGAGGCAGGGCGGTCGGCGGACCCATGTCTGTCTTGTTGGCGTCGACGACATACAATCTGCCGTCGGTGCGATCCCGCAGCACGTCTAGCCCGCCCCATTCGAAGCGCAAGTCCCTTGCGCAGGCGGCGATCCGCTCAAGCTCCGGCGCTGAAAAAACCGCCTCCGGCGCCGCCAGCTCGACCTCCGTGTTGGCGTTGGCGAAGCGCTGCGCGATCGGCCGGCGCTTGATGAAGACGCACGCCGGCGCGCCGCCGACCAGGACGCAGCGCAGATCCGTAACGAGGCCGCGCTCAGGCTCGCGATTGTCGATCAGCCGCTGATAGACGAGCCCGGGAACAGGTTCGCACGGGCCCTGCGCCACGCGCCCGTCATGGGCGCCGTTGGCTTCCGACTTGACCGCCATCGGCCCGGCATAGCTGCGCGGATCGACCGACAGCGCATAACCGAAGGCGCGCTCGGACGCCGCTGCGACTCGCGATTTTGAAATGTCGTCGGCGTAGCGGTTGACCCAGCGCACGTGCGCCGGCGCGGTCGGCGGCGTAGCGGAGCAGACGGTCGCGTCCTCAAACTGAAAGATGACGTCGGCGGCGTTGACGTCGCGCACGATCCGCCCGCCCGCCAAGCGCAACACCGGCCAGATCAGGTACCAGGGACGCACGCGGTCGGGATAGAAGAACACCGAGAACGGCCGCCCCGGCTCAGGCGCGGCCGCGCGCACCGCGAAGAAGAAGCGGAACCAGGCGGCGGTGTCCTCGAGAACCGATTTGGAATAGGGCACGCGCGCGCCGGTCTTGCGCACGAGCACG
Organism: uncultured Caulobacteraceae bacterium; assembly: GCA_964568575.1. Taxonomy (GTDB): domain Bacteria; phylum Pseudomonadota; class Alphaproteobacteria; order Caulobacterales; family Aquidulcibacteraceae; genus RI-43. The sequence goes on along the minus strand of CAZMRN010000146.1, from coordinate 101 downwards.
GACGTCGCGCCCCACTCGAAATCGCGCAGCCACAGCGCGCCGCGCACCGGCGCGCGGGCGGCCTGCGCTGCTGCGCCGGCTTGACGCTGCGTGTCGATCAC
>CAZMRN010000145.1:0-5797 GCA_964568575.1 uncultured Caulobacteraceae bacterium | reverse complement strand
CGATGTGCGCGAGGCGATCCACGCCGCCGCGTCCGATCAGCGCGACGAGCCCCTCTCGTGCGGCGTCCGCCCATGGGCTGCGCGGCGCCGGCGCCTGAGGCCGATCAAAGGGAACGGGCGCAAGGCGCAGCGCGCCCGCTTGCGCAATCGCGGCGTGCGCTTCGAGAAACGCGCGCCAGGTCGGCGGCGCATCGCCGGAAATGATGTAGGCGCGTCCGCGCTGCGGCGCGGCGGCGGCGGCGATCAGCGCGGTCACGACATCGTCGACAAAAACCGCATGGCAAAGGCCTTGCGCATCGTCGGGAAAGATCACGTCGCCGGCGCGAAATGCGTCAAGAAAACGGACCGTCCATTGCGGCGAACCCGGCCCATAGACGACGGTCGGCTGCACGATCGTGTGCGGCACGCCGAGCGCGCCGAGCCCGCGCTCCAGCGCCCGTTTCACGCGCTGATACGGGTAGGCGCCGCCGTCGCAGGGCGAGTCTTCGTTGAGATCGCCGCCGGGCCAGGCGTCGTAAACCGCGATCGAGCTCGCCTGCACGAACGCGCCGACGCGCGCCGCGGCGCAGGTCTCGAGAAAGGCCGTGTGCTCGCGCAGCAGACGCTGTTCCGATGCGGCGAAATCATAGGCGAGATGGACGACGACATCGCCCGCGCCCAAGGCCGCGGCGATGCGCACGCGATCGGCGAGACGTGCCCGCAGCACGCGCACGCCCGCCGGCGCCGACAAGCGCCCGCGTGAAAGCGCCGTCACCTGCGTGAGGCCCAGCGTGCACAAGCGCTCGACAAGTTTGCGCCCGATGAAGCCGCCGGCGCCGGTGACAAACACCCGCCGGCCCGCCAGCGCCGCCGCGTCAGGCGCAGACATACGCTGCGCCGCGCGCGCTCACAACGCGGCCCGCACGACCGCATCGCGGCGGCGGCGCGTCACGAGCAGCTCCAGCACGCACCAGGCGAATGCTGCGCTCGAATAGAGATAATAGAGCTGGTGATAGGCCAGCGCGAGCAGCGCAAAGCCGACGCCCTTGCGCGCTGCGAAAAATGAAAACAGGCGCGCATTGAGCGCAACGGCCCCCGCGAACAGGACCAGCGGCGCCCACCACAGCGAGAAGTTCGCCAGAGCGGCAAAGATCCCGAGCAGCAGAACGCCGGCATAAACCGCGCGCCAGCGCTCGGCCTGAGAGACGTTAAGATCGTCGGTCAAGCCTTCGCGCGTCAACATCAGGCGCGCCCACGGCAAGGCGCGGCAGAAAATGTCGGTGTGCAGCGCGCGCGCGAGCGTCCACACTTTGAGGTGCGTGCCTTCGAGCGCAGGCAAAAGCAGCAGCTTGCCGCCGCGCGCGCGCAGCCGATAGCCCAAATCAATGTCCTCAATCGACGGACGACGATAGGTGACGACATCGAAGCCGCCGACGGCGAGAAACGCGCTTTTGCGCACCGCGCCGCAGCCGGCCCAGAACGTCTCGGCCTCGCGCTTGCCCTGCTGGTGGTAGAAGCGGTGCATCAGGTTTTTGTACTGCGACATGAAATTCTGCGCCGGTGGGCGATCGTCATACGACCCGTGCACCGCAACGACTGCGGGATCGCGAAACGCCTCTTCGATCTGGCGCGCGCCGCCGTCATGAGCGATCACGTCGGCGTCGACGAACCACAAGATGTCGCCTTGCGCCAGCGGCGCTGCGAAATTGCGCGCCGCGCCCGGGCCGCCATTCTTAGGATTGAGCACGACGCGCGCGCCGAGCGCTGTGGCGACCTGCGGGGTCTCGTCGGTGGAGGCGTCGTCGGCGACGATCACCTCGAGAACCTCGCCGCGGTCGCGCATCGCGATCAGCGGCGGCAAGGCGCGCTTGAGAAAATCGATCGCGTTGAAGGCCGGCATGATCACGCTGATGCGCGACGCCTCGGGGACGGCGGCTTGCGACATGCTGGCTCCTTCGCGCCGAACGCCTCAATCGACGACGATCACGCCCTTCTTCGGCTTGTCGCCCACGGTGTAGTGGTCGCGCGTGATCTTCTCGTCGGCCTGGATCAGCTCCTGATACTCGGACTCGGTGTTCACGCTCATATGGTCCACATTGTAGCCCAGGAGCTTGCGGCCGAGCAGCAGGCCCATCTCGATCGAATGGTCGGCGTTGTTGTAGCGGAACGTGCCGCCGCGGCCGACGATATGCGCGCCCTTCAGCGTGTTGATGAAGGACATCACGGTGTCGATGTTCTGCTGATAATCCATATCGTAAACGGGGTAAGCCTGGATCGTGCGCACGGCCTGCCAGCCGACGACTTCCGAGCGCTCGATGAATTTCAGCTTCGACACCAGGGCTTCGATGCAGCGTTCGGCGATCTCCTGGTCGCTCAGGCTCCAGATGTCGTCGCCGCGCGTGCAGAAGCATTCCAGCACCAGCGAGGTGTGTTCGTCGTCCGGCACCATCGCCTTCGACCAGTTTTTCGGCTCATGGATGCGGCCGAAAATGATCGAGCGGTCCTGCACGTAAAGCCAGGTGTCGATCGAGACCTGCTTCTTCTTCAGGCGCAGATTGATGGTGACCAGATCGCGGAACTTAAGGCGCTTCGCCGCCTCGATGACCTCCGGGGAACAGGCCGGCTCCATGAAGCGCGCGAGATGGCCGAGCGGGATGGTCGACACGATCGCATCGCCGCGCACCGAGCCGGCCGCTTCGCCCTCGCCGTAGAACACCTCGAAATCATTGGGCCCGTGATAGACGATGCGGTTCACCGCGCTCGACAGCTTCACCTCGCTGCCGGCCTTGACGATGTCTTCCGCCATGCGCTCGGGAATGCGGACATAGCCGTCCCGCGGATACATGAATTCCTCGATGAGGCTGACGGCCTTCTGCTTGGGCGACAGAAGCGCGTTCTTCACCAGCGAGAACACCGACAGGCCCTTGGAGCGCTGCGACACCCAATCCGACGACAGCTCCTCGCAGGGCTTGCCCCAGACCTTCTCGCTGTATTGTTCGAAGAACATCTCATAGAGCTTGACGCCGAACTGCGCGACATAGGCGTCGCGCATGTTGCGGATCGGCTTGGGGCTGATCGACTGGCGCAGCGCGACGGCCAGAAACGAGAAGCCGGCATGCAGCACCGTCAGCGGGTCGGTGTTCTTGATCACGTCGCCGAACGCGATCGGATAGCTGAAGAATTTCCCCTGATGGTAGATGCGGCTGATGCGCTCGACCATCACGATCTCGCCTTCCATCAGGCGGCGAAACCAATTGTTCAAATGCTCGTTCTTGGTGAACCAGCGGTGGCCGCCGATATCGAACTTGTAGCCCTGGTCCTGAACGGTGACGCACAGGCCGCCGACATAGGGGTTTCGCTCAAGCACGGTTACGCGGCCGCCATGGGCGGTGAATTCGTGGCCCACGGCGAGGCCGGCCGGCCCCGCGCCCAGGATGATGGCGTGCTTGGGGGATTTGGATTCATCGAGCATCGGCGCGGCTCCCGGCCTGTCTTTGCTTAACGAGGAAATTATAGACGTTTGCGAAGAGAAACGAAAACGCGAAACCATACGCAAAGAGCCAAATGCCGCCAATCAGGGCGCCAGGCAGGCTGACGCTGTATCCCGGCAGGTAATGGCTCAGCAGCGCGGCATGCACGCTCTCGTCGGCCGTGCCGCGCAACACGAGCCACGCAGTCGACACGACGAGCTGGATCGCAAGAATGGCGCCGATCGCCAGCCCCAGCGCGCGTCCCGACAACAGCAACGTAAGCGGCAGCGGCGCATGGGGCGCGGCGGCGTCGACCGTCACGCTCTTGGCCCAATCGCGCCCGGCGCTGCGGCTATAGATCTGGTAAACGAGGCCGCCGGAGAGCCCGGCGAACACGAAGCCCCAGAAAAATCCAGCCCATGCGCCGAGCGGCGTCGCCGAATACCCGGGAAAGAACACGCCGAGGAGGTTGAGATACATCCCCGCCTCCGCGCCGGTGAGCGCGATCGACAGATAGGTCGCCACTAGGATCAGCCCGCCGCAGGCCGTCCCGAAGGTCAACGCGAGGATCACCGTGTTGAACCACACGATGCGGTTGAAGGCGGCTGCATCGGCCGGAGGTTGCGTGCGCTGATCGCTCATCGGCCTACTCCGCCTCGAGCCATTCGCCGCGCAGCACCGCTGCGCCGACGATGATGAGATGGGCGAAATTCCAGAACACGGCGGTGGCGAAGCCGAGGCCGGCGCCGACCAAAGCAGCATACGCTGCGCCGATGACGGCGCCGGGCCAGGTCACGGAATAGCCCGGCCAGAAGGTCGAGAACGCCGCGAGGTTGGGCCCGATCGGCCAGCCTTCGGGGGCGCCCTGGATCAGCAGCGCGACGGTGGCGAGGAACATCGCCAGCGCGGCGACCGCAGCGCCCGCCGCGGCGGCGGCGATCACATCGGCCCTGGCGAACAGGCCCATGACCATGAGCGTGTTCGGGCCGAGCGGCACCGGCCGGCTGCGCCCGGCATCGAGTGGATCCAACATGACGCGTGCGCTCCCATGACGGCCGAAACGTCGGCCGCCGAATTCCCCATGACGTATAGATCGGCGCAGCGCGGATCGCATCGCAATCAATCCTCCACCACGTGGTCGCGGAAACTGTCGCGCGCGCGCGCCCAGGCGGCCTTGTCCCAGGCCCCGTCATGATCGAGGCACGCCGCCGCCGTATGCGCCATCGCCAGCGCGTGATGGGTGTTGTCGTGCGCGAACAGGCCTTGGCGACCGAACGTCACCACGCCGTCGACGCCGCCGAGCCAGCGCTCCAGCGTGTCGAGTTTGCCTGCGAAATCGCGATCATAGATCGGATAGGCCTGCGCCAAACGGCGCGTGACGCACGCGCGAACCCGCGCCGGCGCCGGCAGGCCTGCGCGCTGCAGCCACTCCACCATGGCGCGGCCGAGGCTCGCGTCATCCATCACCCACATCGCATCGCCGACTTGGCACGGCAATTCCGCGCACAGCACAGTGGTTCCCTTCGGCTCGGTCGCGGCGGAATAGTTTTTCGGCTCCGACAGGCGCGACATGGGTATTTCCGTTTCCGGAAAATAATGCGCGTCGAACTCGGTGTATTGGTCCTGATCGAGCACGAGATAGATCAGGATCATCGCCCGATAGCGGATCGCTTCGGCGGCCGCGATCACCGCTTCCGGCGCGTGCGGCCGCATCATTTTCGCAAGCAGCGTGATCGGCAGGCTGGACCATACTGCGTCGGTCTCAACGGTGCGCGCGCCCTCCGGCCCATTGAGGCGCACAGCGCGCACGCGGCCGCCTTCGCACAGCACTTCCTCGACCCGCGTGTTGAGCGCGAAGCGCGCGCCGTGACGCTCCGCCGCCGCCTTGAGGCCTTCGCCGATCTGTTGAAAGCCGCCGCGCGGATAGAAGAAGCCGCCGGTCATCGGCTTCTTGAAGCCGGGAACTTGCGCGAGAACCTTGCCGATGAGCTTCTGGATCGACGAGCCGGAGACGCGCCGATGCGCGGCCACCGGATCGAGCGCTTCGGGAGACACGCCCCACAATTTCCAGGCATAGGGAAAATAAAACGACCGGCAGATCGTCGGCCCGAGCCCGGCTTCGAGCACGCTGGCGAAGGTTTCGACCTCGGGTGCGCGCTTCGGCAGCGCCTTCATGGCGGAATCGAGCGCGACCGAAGCGACGAACGCCTTCGGCGCATTGAGCGCCATATCGACCGGCTTAAGCGGAAAATGAATCCACTTGCCCTGCAGGCGGATGCGCCCGTGCCGCGGGCGCCACAACAAATCGTCGCCGAGCGCGTCTTTGATGTCGTCGAGGATGTGCGGCT
>CAZMRN010000144.1:0-5803 GCA_964568575.1 uncultured Caulobacteraceae bacterium | reverse complement strand
CTCAGCACCGTCATGTTGAACGCAGCGATCGGACCGCCCTGCGCGCTCGCGGCGCCAATCCCAGCCTCGTCGCCGGCGAGCCAAGCCAGCGCGCGCGCGACCGCGGCCTCGCCGTTGGCGCGGGCGATGTCGGCCGGCATCGGTCCGTGCGCGACGCGCGCTGCGCCGGCGCGGTCGAGCGCGGCGAGCAGGAAGCCGGCGTCGGAATAGCCGAGATAGGTTTTTCGCAGCGCCGCAGGCGTGAGATGGGCCGCAGCCGCGAGCGCCACGCGGCCTGCCCCGTAACCGCCGCGCGCGAACCAGACCGCATCGATCGCGGGATCGTTGGCGAACTCGAGAAAGGCCGCAACGCGTGCGGCGTCGTCGCCGGCGAAATGGCCGCGCGACAGGAAACATTGCGGATGAACGACCAGCCGCACCGCCGCCGCGAAGCGCGCCGCAGCGATCTTCTCCACCGCCGCCGACGCCGCCGGGTCGAGGCTGCGGCCCGGCGCCATGACGCCGATCGTGATCATCGCGCAGCTTCCTTGCGTCGCATCCCCCGCCCTCATAGCTTCGCGCGATGAGTCCCACAAAACGCTATTTCTTCTGCGGCGTCGGCGGATCGGGCATGCTGCCGCTGGCGCTGATCGTGCGCGCGCAGGGCCATACGGTGGCGGGCTCCGATCGTGCGCTTGATCAGGGACGGCTGGCGGAGAAGTTCGATTATCTGCGCGCCCGCGGCGTGCAGCTGCACCCGCAGGACGGATCGGGCGTGACCGACGCGGCGCAGATTGTGGTCGCCTCCGGCGCGGTGGAGGACACGGTGCCCGATCTCGCCGCCGCCAAGCGCGTCGGCGCGCAGATCCTGCGCCGGCCGAACCTGCTGGCGGAACTGTTCAACGCCTCGAAAATCGGCGTCGCGATCGGGGGCACGAGCGGCAAATCCACCGTCACCGCGATGACCGGCTGGATCCTGCACGCCGCCGGCAGGGATCCCACGATCATGAACGGCGCGGTGATGAAGAATTTCGTCGGCGCCGACGGCCCCTACGCCAGCGCGCGCGTCGGCGCCGGGGAAGCCTTCGTCGCGGAAGTCGATGAAAGCGACGGCTCCATCGCGCTCTATGCGCCCACGGTCGCGGTGTTGAACAATATCGCGCTTGACCACAAAAGCATGGACGAGCTGCGCGCGCTGTTCGGCGATTTCCTGGCCAAGGGCGCCGTCGCCGTCGTCAATCTCGACAACGAGGAGGCAGCGCGCCTCGCGCGCGCCGTGCCGGTCAGCGATCTGTTTTCCTACAGCGTGAACGATCCCGGCGCGCGCTGGTTCGCCGAAGACATCGCGCTCGAGCAGGATGGCGCTCGCTTCATCGTGCACGAACGCGGCGGCGACACCGCCGCGGTGCGCCTGCGCACGCCCGGTCTGCACAACATCTCCAACGCGCTCGCCGCGATCGCGGCTGCGCGCGCGTGCGGCGTTAGCCTAGAGGCGTGCGCCGATGCGCTTTCGCAGTTTGCGGGCGTGAAGCGTCGGCTTGAGGTGATCGGCACGGCGCATGGCGTGACGGTGATCGACGATTTTGCGCACAATCCCGACAAGATCGCCGCAACCTTGCGCACGCTGCACGCCTTTTCGGGCCGCCTGTTGGTTTTGTTTCAGCCGCACGGTTTCGGCCCTCTGCGGCTCATGCGGCGCGAATTGGCCGAAACCTTCGCCGCGCACATGACGGATGAAGACGTGCTGCTGATGCCCGAACCGGTCTATTTCGGCGGCACCACCGATCGCAGCGTGTCAAGCGGCGACGTCGCCGGCGACATCGCCGCCTTGGGCAAAACAGCCATCGCCCTCCCCGATCGCGCGGCGTGCATCGACCGCCTGCTGACGCTGGCGCGCGCCGGCGACCGCATCGTCGTCATGGGCGCGCGCGACGACACCTTGACCGAGGCGGCCGAAGATCTTCTCGCCCGCATCTCCGCACGTTCAACCTAGAAAGACGCCGATGCCCTTCCGCACCATCCTCCTTGTGCTCGCCGCCGGCTTGGCGTTCGGCGGTTCCGCGCGCGCGCAAACATCCGCTGCCGACATCGAAGCGCGCATCACAGCGGTGACGCCGCGCGTCGTCGCCTGGCGGCGCGACATCCACGCCAATCCCGAACTCGGCAACCGGGAAACGCGCACGGCGCGACTCGTTGCGCAGCATCTGCGCCGGCTTGGGCTCGAGGTGCGAACGGGCGTCGCCGCGACGGGCGTCGTGGGCGTGTTGCGCGGCGCGCATCCCGGGCCCGTTGTTGCGTTGCGCGCCGATATGGATGCGCTGCCGGTGCTGGAGCAGACCGGCCTGCCCTTCGCTTCGCGCGCAACCGGCGTGTTCAACGGCCAGCAGACGCCGGTCGCGCACGCCTGCGGGCATGACGCGCACACCGCGATGCTGATGGGCGCGGCCGAAGTGCTCGCCGGCATGCGCGAACAGCTGCGCGGCACGGTCGTGTTCATTTTCCAGCCCGAGGAAGAAGGCCCGCCCGCCGGCGAGACCGGCGGCGCGCGCCGCATGGTCGCCGAGGGCGCGCTGCAGAACCCCGCGCCGCAGGCGATTTTCGGCCTGCATGTCGTGCCAGGCGCGCCGGGCACGATCTTTTGGCGGCCGGAGGGCTTCATGGCGGCGGCGGATCAGATCCAGATCCGCCTTCGCGGCAAGCAGACGCACGGCGCCTGGCCGTGGCAGGGCGTCGATGTGATTTCGCTGTCGAGCGCAATCGTGTCGGAATTGAACACGATCGCGGCGCGCACGGTAGACGTGACGCGCACGCCGACCGTGCTGACCATCGCCACAGTGAACGCCGGCGTGCGCTACAACATCATTCCCGAAGAGGCCACGCTCACCGGTACGCTGCGCACGTTCGACGCAAGCCAGCGCACGGCGATCATGCAGCGCATTGAGCGCACCGTCGCAAATCTCGCGCAAAGTTATGGCGCGACGGCGGAGGTGACGTTCATCGAAAGCGGCCCCTTGACCTATAACGATCCTGCGCTCGCGGCCTGGGCGATTGCGCCGATGCAAGAGGCGGCGGGCGCACCGAATGTCGATCCCGCGCGCGCGCCGACCACGGTGTCGGAGGATTTTTCCGTGTTTCAGCAACACATCCCCGGGCTGTTCGCGCATATGGGCGGCAGCGCGGACGGCGTCGATCCCGCAAACTCGCCGCCGAACCATTCTCCGCAGTTCGACGTCAATGAGCGCGTCCTGCCGCTCGGCGTGCGCGCCCATGTCTTGTTCGCGCTGCGCTATCTCGAGACAGGCGGCCCCGCGCGATGAGCGTGAGTTTTGCGCGGGCCGCGCTGCCGCGCGACCGCGAGGCGCTCTTGGCGATGAACATCGCCTATATCGGCTGGGTCGCCGACGGCGTAGCGCAGCATTTCAATGTCGCTTTGCCGGACTTGCTCGGCGCGCCGATCCCAGACTACGCCGACGCCGCGCTCGAAGGCTTGTGCGCGCACGCCCCGCCCGACGGGGTGTTCTACATCGTGTGCAACGGCGACGCCGTGGCGGGCATGGGCGGCCTGCGCCGCATCGGGGCTGATCGCTGCGAAATGAAGCGGGTCTATGTGAAGCCGTCGCACCGCGGCGGCGGACTGGGCGCGCAAATCGCGCGCAAACTCATCGCGGATGCGCAAAGCTTCGGCTACACGCACATGGCGTTGGACACCGGCCCGTTCATGACGGCCGCGCACCGCGTCTATGAAGACTTGGGCTTTCGCGACATCGCCGCCTACCCTGAAGCTGAACTGCCGCCGGCTTTGCACGCCGGCTGGCGCTTCATGGCGCGCGCGCTTTAACGCATCTTCTCAACTTGGCCGTATTCGAGATCGACGGGCGTTTCGCGGCCGAAGATCATGACGGCCACCTTCAAGCGGCCGCGCTCCTCGTCGACTTCCGACACCAGCCCTTCGAAGCTCTGGAACGGCCCGTCTGCCACACGCACGCGCTCGCCGATGTCGAAGCTGATCACAGGGCGCGGCTTGGATTGCGCAGCCTGTTCGACCTGGCCGAGGATGCGCTGCACTTCCTTTTCGCTGACCGCCTGGGGCTTGTTGCCCTGGCCCAGAAAGCCTGTGACTTTCGGCGTGTTCTTGACGAGGTGATAGGCGTCGTCCGTCAGGTCCATCTTCACCAGCACATAGCCGGGAAAGTGGCGCTGCTGGCGCAACACCTTCTTGTTGCGCACGATCTCGACGACCTCTTCGGTCGGCACGCGAATGTCCTCGAAGCACTCTTCGAGGCCTTGGCGCTGCGCCTGCTCACGGATCGCCTCGGCGACCTTCTGCTCGAAGTTCGAATAGGCGTGAACGATGTACCACTTGGCGGCCAAGGCGCCGTCCTCCCACACAAACCTGCGCTGCGCGCGTCAGTTGAGGCCCAGAAGCGCCGCCACCACCCAGCGCAGGATGGCGTCGACGATGAAGAAAAACAGCGCCGCCGCGCTCACCATGATCGCGACCATGATCGACGACACGATCACTTCCTGGCGCGTCGCCCAGGTGACTTTGCGGGCCTCGGCACGCACTTCGCCCAGAAAGGCGCCCGGACCCTTGCCTCGTTTCGGCTCGCTGGCTTCGCGATCGGCGGCGTCGGTGGTCATGTTCGTGCCTTAACTCCAACCCGGCCCGCGCCGGAAACGATCCGCGCCGTCGGGCGCAGGCGCACAAGACATAGGAAGCCGCGCGGCGTGGCAGGAGTGGAGGGACTCGAACCCCCGACCCTCGGTTTTGGAGACCGATGCTCTACCAGCTGAGCTACACTCCTAACGCCGCGCCCGCCGCAAGCCGCGGTTCGGCCTCCGGAAAACAGCTTTAGCGCCGGCAGGCGGCCTCGCCCGCCGGCGCGTCCAGACCGGATCGCCGGAAGAGCGGCGGTGTAGCAGGCCGCTTCCAGCGCGGCAAGGCGGCCGATCCGCGCCTACCGCCCAATGACCACTTCGCCCGAGCCGACCACCCGCTGCGTCACCCGGCCATGGACCCGGCGCACGACGACGTCTCCCGAGCCCGCGATCACCGCATCGAGCGCGCCGGCGTCGCCGCGGAACACGACGTCGCCCGAACCCGCGATCGCCACCGTCATGCTTTGCGCGCGTCCGGCGGCCATCACGACATCGCCCGAGCCCTGGATGGCGATGCGCACCGGTCCGCCGAGAATGTCGGCGGCGGTGACGTCGCCGGCGCCGGCGATGGACACGCCGAGGCTGCGAACCGGCCCGAGATAGGCGTCGCCGGAGCCTGCGAGGCTCACCTCGGCGTCGCCCGCAGCGCCCGCCACGACTTCGCCCGACCCCGAAACGGCCAGCGTGAATCGATCCGATACTGGTGCGAACACGGTCTGGCCGCAGCCGGACAGCGCCACCCGCACCGTCTCCGCGGGCCCTATCGAGGCGTAGACCGCGCCGCTCGTGTACAGCACGACGTCGCGCGGCAAGCGCACATCGATGATCGGCACGGCTGCGGGCGCGATGCGCCCTTCGCGGGCGGTTGAAACTTGCGGCTCGCCGATGTCGCCGCCGCAATTGCGGATACCGCGCACACCGCCGTCAATGACCACCTTGCGGCCGTGGGTGCGCACGGTGGGGGCCGGCAGCGGGCCCGGATTGCGGATCGACACCGCCACATTGTCGCGCGCCTCAGCGTGGATCCGCAGGATCGCCACCGCGTCGCGGACTTGCAGCTCCGTCATGCCTGGATAGGTGCGCCAGGACTGGCGCAGACCTTCTGCGGCGACGCGGCGGCGTTCCGCCTCGGCGCGGGTCTGCTCCGCTTCGATGCGGCGGCGTT
>CAZMRN010000143.1:0-5807 GCA_964568575.1 uncultured Caulobacteraceae bacterium | reverse complement strand
TGGCGCGCCTATGACGACCCCGTCTGACGCCCCGCGCCCCTGCGACGACGCCGCCGCTGCACCCCGCCGGCGCATGCTCTAGACCGGACGAAATGACCGCCCAATCTGACCATCGCGGATCGATCGCCGCCCTCGTCGGCGTCGTCCTGACCGCCATGATCGGCTTCGGCCTCTTCCTGCCGGTCTTTCCGTTTCTGGCGCTGCATCTCGGCGCCACGGCGACCCAGACGACCCTGGCGATGGGCGCCTATTCGCTCGGGCAATTGGTGGCGGCCCCGTTCTGGGGTCGGTTGAGCGACAGAATTGGCCGCAAGCCGATTATGATCCTGGGCCTCGTCGGGGCGGCCGGGTCGTATTGCTTTCTGGCGAGCGCGCAGACCGTCTTCGATATGGGCGCCGCGCGCCTGTTCGGCGGGCTGATGGCCGGCAATATCGGCGCCGCGTTCGCCGCCGCGGGCGACATCGCCGACGACCGCACGCGCACGCGCAATATGGGCCTGTTGAGCGCCGCGTTCGCGCTTGGCTTCATCATCGGGCCCGGCATCGGCGGCTTCATCGTCTCCAACGAACCTACGGCGGAAAGCTTCGCGCGCGTGTGCTACGTCGCGGCCGCGTTCGCGACGGCGGCAGCCATAGGCGCCGCGGTGTTTTTCCGCGAAACGCGGGCCGCGCGCAGCGCCAACGCGGGCGAGCCGGTCGGCCGCATCGCGCTGGTGCGCGGACGACCGGCGCTGGCCCTGCTGTTGACCGTAACGCTCGTGATGGTCACCGCGCAGGCCTTGATGGAGACGACCTTCGCGCTGTGGGCGCACGCAGCGTTGCGATTTGGCCCGCATGACGTTGGCGTGGCGTTCATTGTTCTGGGCGTCGCCTCGGTCGTGATCCAGGGCGGCGCGGCCGGCGCCCTGGCCCGCCGCTTCGGCGAACGCGCGATGCTTTTGGGCGGCATCATCGGCTTTGCGGCGGGCTTCGCCCTTCTGCCGTTCGCGACGTCCTGGGCCACGCTGGCGCCGGCGCTCGCCCTGATGGCCGCGGGCGGCGCTGCGGCGTCGCCGGCGCTGCAAAGTCTGATCAGCGTGCAGACCAGCGACGAGGACCGCGGCGCAGTGATGGGCCTCAACCAGTCGGCCTCGGCGCTCGGCCGGGTCTTGGGGCCGATCCTTTCTGGCCCGCTGTTCGATCTTGGCGGGCAGGCGAGCCCGTTCGTCGCCGGCGCCGCGTTGTTGCTCTGCGCTGCGGGGATCGCGTGGTCGGCCGCCCCACGCGCGATCAGCGCGACGCGCGCCGAAGCGCCCGCCTCAGACGGTTAGGGGGCCGCGTTCGCAGCGCGGCGTGCAAGCCAGGCCGCGGCGGCTTCGATCGCGCTGCGCGCCACGCTGGACACGGCCGTCATATTCAAAAAACCGTGGATCTGATTGGCGTAAGGAGCGTACGTCACGTCGACGCCCGCCGCCGCCAGCCGGTCGGCATAGGCCTTGCCCTCGTCGAGCAGCGGATCATAGCCGGCCGTAAGGACATAGGCCGGCGGCAGATGAGAGAGATCGTCGGCCAGGAGCGGCGAGGCGCGCACGTCGCGGGCGTTTTCCGGATTCGCCAAATATTTCGCCTTGAAGAAATCCTGCGCCGCCTGGGTGAGGTAATAGCCCTCCTTCAGCCGGATCTGCGACGGCGTCATCTGCACCAATTGCACGCACGGATAAAACAACATCTGTCCGAGCAAACGTGGACCGCAGGCGCGTTTGAAATCCTGCGCGACCACCGCAGCGAGGTTGCCGCCCGCGGAATCGCCGCCGACCGCAATGCGACCGGGATCAAGCGACAGCGCGGCGGCGTGTTCGATCGCCCATCGCGTCGCAGCGGCCGCATCGTCCGCGGCGGCGGGAAAGCGATGCTCGGGGGCCAGGCGATAGGCCACCGACAGCACGCGCACGCGCGACGCGGCGGCGAGCCTGCGGCACAGCATTTCGTGGCTGTCGAGATCGCCCAGGATGAAGCCGCCGCCGTGAAAATAGACAAGGCAGGCTCCGTCGCCCGCGCCGGCGGCGTACGGCACGTAGAGGCGCGCCTTAAGCGGGTGCGCGGCGCCTTGAACCTCGAGCGCGACGATGTCGCGGACGGCCGGCGCGTCGGCTTCGAGCTTCTGCGCCGTTCGCCAGAATTCTGCGCGCAGCGCGTCCACGCCGCTGCGCCAATCCATGCGCGGCGCGGCGGCGATCTTGTCCAAAAGCGCTTTCAGCGGCGGATCGAGCGCCATAGCTAGCGCCCGCGAATGTCCGACACCGCGCCGGGGATGTCAGCGTCGCCCTGCGCCGGCGTCAGCGCATTGAGCAGCGCCAACACCTGTCGTTCCGCCACGACGAGATCGCGCTCCGCCTGCGCCAGCGCCAGGCGGGCGTCCAGGAGGTCCTGCTCCTGGTCGAGCACTTCGACGGTCGATCGCAGGCCGGTCTCCTGCTCAAGGCGCACGCCGCGATAGGCGAGCTCCGCCGCCTCGACCTGCTCGCGGGCCGAAACGACGGCCGATTGCGCGCTCTGCAGGCCCGTCCATGCGGTGGTGACGGATTCGCGCACGCTGCGTTGGGCTGCAGCGACGTCGAGATTGGCGGCGGAGCGCAGCGCGCGTTGTTGGCGCGCGCGCGACAGATTGGCGCCGCCGGTGAACAGCGGAATCGACAAGCGCACGCCGACCGATTCCGAACGCGAGTCGAAATCGCCGGCGTCCGGCCCGCCGGCGCGCGACGCAGAGCCTTCAAGCGACACTTGCGGACCGAAATTCGAATAGGCCGACAACACCGCAGCGTCGGCGGCGTCTTCCGCAGCGATCGCGGCGAGCAGCGACGGATTTTCGCGGCCGGCGGCGTCGAGCGCCATGTCGAGCGTCGTAGGCAAATTCGCGGCCTGCGGCGGCGCCTGCAGATCGGCCGGCGGATGGCCGACGAGCCGCTGATAGGTTTCGATGCGCGCCGCCAATTGCCCCTGCGCCTGCACCAATTGCGTGCGCGCTTGGGCCAGCCGCGCCTGGCTCTGCGCCACGTCGGTGCGCGTCACGACGCCGGCGTTGAATTGCGCGCTGGAGAAATTGAATAGCGCGCCGAGATTGCGCACGGTCTGTTCGCGCGCGGCGACGATGGCCTGCGATTGGCGCACGTCCGCATAAGCGCGCGTCACGTCGAGCAGCAACGTCTGTTCAGTGTTGTCGAAGTTCGCCAGCGATTGCGCGATCGTGGCGCGCGCCTGGCGCGTCGACGCCCACACGCGGCCTGACGAAAACAATAATTGCGAGGCGCTCAGTCCTGCCGACCAATCCTTGTCGTTGGACGTCGGCGAGGCCGGGTTGTCGCTATCGAAGTTCGAGCTGGAGGCTCCGGCAGAAGCGCTGATCTGCGGCAGGGCTTCGGCCCAGGCCTGCGGCAATTGCTGGCGCGTGGCGTTCACCCGCGCCCGCGCCGCCGCCAGCGTCGGGTTGCTCTCAAGCGCGTGCAGCATCGCCTCGTCCAAGGTCTCGGCCTCGGCGATGGGCGCGGCCAAGGCCGTGACGGCGGCGAAGGCCAATAGAAACGAGCGCATGAGTTCTTCCTGCTCTGAACGATTTCTGTTCCATTTAGTTATCAAACCCCTACGGCCAAGGGAAATCACGGCGCGCGCGTCCTATTCGCGCCGCAGGGCCTCGATGGGGTCGAGCTTGGCCGCACGCCACGCCGGATAGGCGCCGAAAACAACCCCGACCACGGCGGAGAACGCGATCGCCAGCGCGGCGGTGTCGGGCGACAGCGTCAGCGGCAGGCCGAATCCCGTTGTGATCGCCCAGGCGCCGAGCACGCCCAGAACGAAGCCGATCGCCCCGCCCGCGACCGAAAGCGCCACCGCCTCGAGCCCGAATTGCTGAAGAATGTCGCTCTGCCGCGCGCCCAGCGCCTTGCGCAGACCGATTTCGCGCGTCCGCTCGGTGACGGAGACCAGCATGATGTTCATGATCCCGATGCCGCCCACCAGCAGCGACACGCCTGAAATCGCCGCCAGCAGGATCGTGAAGGTCTGCGTCGCCTGCTGGCCGGCTTCGGCGATGGAGCTGAGATTCTGGACGGTGAAATCGTCCTCGCCGCTCGCGGTGCGATGACGCTGCCGCAACAGGTTCGTGACGCTTTCCTCTACGCCCGGCAGCGCCTCTTCCGACGCCGCTTTGACCGCGATCTGGCTGACGGACTCGCCGTTGCCGCGTCGTCCCGCAATGCGCCGCTTGACCGTCGTCAACGGCGCCAGCGCGAGGTCGTCCTGGTCCATGCCGAAGCCGGACTGACCCTTGGACTCAAGAACGCCGATGACCTCGTAGGCGCCGCTATTGACCCGCACGCTCTGCCCGATCGGATCGGCGTTGGGGAACAATTGTTCGGCGACCGTGGCGCCCAGCACGATGACGCGCCGCGCCTGGCTGACGTCGCGATCCTCGAAAAATCGCCCCTGCGCCATCTCCCAATCGCGCGCGATCACGTAGGCGGGCGTGACGCCTGTGACGCGCGTATTCCAATTCAGCCCGCCCGCCACCAATTGCGCCTGCGCGTTCTGCGCGGGAGCGACGGCTGCGACGTTCTCAACTTCGCGCGCGATCGCCTCGGCGTCCGAGAGCGTGAGCGAATCCCACCCGCCCGCGGCGCCGCGCACGCCGCCGCCTTGCCGCATCGCGCCGGGCACGATGATCAGCAGATTGGAGCCGAGGCTGTTGATCGAATTCTCCACGCTCGCCTGCGCCCCGCGGCCGACGGCCACCATCGCAATCACCGACGCGACGCCGATGATCACACCCAGCGCCGTCAAGGCCGAGCGCAGCGGATTGGCGCGCAGCGCCCGCATCGCCGACGCGACGAGATCGCCGGCGCGGATCATGCGGCGCGCTCCAAGGCGCGGTCGGCGACGATCCTGCCGTCGCGCATTTCGATCACGCGCCGGGTTGCGGCGGCGACGTCGAGATCGTGCGTCACCAGAACGACCGTGACGCCTTCCTGATTGAGCGCTGCGAACAGCTTGAGGATCTCCTGCCCCGTATGGGTGTCGAGCGCGCCCGTGGGCTCGTCCGCGAGCAGCAGCGGCGGCTCGCAGGACAGTGCGCGCGCGATCGCCACGCGCTGTTGCTGGCCGCCGGACAATTGCGTCGGGCGATGCGTCAGCCGTTCGCCGAGGCCGACGCGGGCGAGCAAATCGGCTGCGCGCGCGCGCCGAAGCTTCGGCGCTAGCCCGGCATAGATCATCGGCAGTTCGACGTTCTGAAGCGCCGTCAGCCGCGGCAGCAGATTAAACGACTGGAACACGAACCCGATGGTGCGGTTGCGAAACCGCGCCAGCGCCGCATCGTCGAGCGACGCCATGTCGGCGCCGTCGATGGTCAGGGCGCCGGCTGTTGGCGTGTCGAGGCCGCCGATCAAATTCATCAAGGTCGACTTGCCCGAGCCCGAGGGGCCCACGATCGCGGCGAAATCGCCGCGCGCGATGGCGAAACTCACGCCATCGAGCGCGTGCACCATCTCCTCGCCCATGCGGTACGTTTTGACGAGCGCGCGCGCCTCGATGAGCGGCGCCGGCATCATGCGCCCCTGATGCGCATGGCGCCCGGCGCCGGCGCGAGGCCGCCTGCGGGACCGCGTTGTCTATTCGACTCCGGCGCGGCCGGTCCGCCGCCGGTGATCACCGCCGCGTCGGGCGCGAGGCCTGACACGATTTCGGTGTAGGAGTCGTCGGCGACGCCCAGCTCCACGGGAACCGGCGTCGGCTCGCCGTTTTGCAGCACCCACACCACCGCGCGGCGCGTGGCGCGT
>CAZMRN010000142.1:0-5810 GCA_964568575.1 uncultured Caulobacteraceae bacterium | reverse complement strand
TTCCCTACACGACGCTCTTCCGATCGGAAGAGCGTCGTGTAGGGAAAGAGTGTACGCCTCGAACAGGATGCGTTCGAAATTCGAGGCGACTTGAATGTCCATCGCCGGCGAGAGCGTCGCGTGCGAGGCGGGGCCGCGTTCGTAGCGTCCCGTCGCCAGCGCGCGCGCGAGGATGTCGTTGGCGTTGACCGCGAGCGCAATCGTTCCGATCGGCGCGCCCATGCGCTTGGCGACATAGCCGGCGTAAGCGTCGCCGAAATTGCCGGTGGGCACGACGAAATGCACCGGCCCCGGCGCGCTCAAGACATTTGACGCGATATGGAAATACACGGACTGCGCCAGAATGCGCGCCCAATTGATCGAATTGACGCCCGACAACCGCGCCCGCGCGCTGAAATCGCGATCGGCGAACAGCGCCTTCACGATGCCCTGGCAGGCGTCGAAATCGCCGTCGATCTCGATGGCGAACACGTTGCCGGCGCCTGACGTGGTCATGAAGCGGCGCTGCACGTCCGAGACCCGCCCTTTGGGCAACAGCACGAACAGATCGATGCGCTCGCGCCCCTTCAACGCCTCGACCGCCGCGCCGCCGGTGTCGCCCGAGGTGGCGCACACGACCGTCAAACGCTCGTCGCGCGCGCCGAGCAGATGATCATAGAGCGGCCCGATGAGCTGCATCGCGATGTCTTTGAACGCGAGCGACGGCCCGTGGAAGAGCTCCATTAGCCACGCGCCAGGGCCGATGTGCGCAAGCGGCGCGACGGCCTCCGGCCAGCGCGGTCGGCCCTGGTCCTGGGCGAGATAGGCGGCGTTGACGATCGCGGCGTCGCCGTCGAACGCGCCGCTCGACAACGCCCGAAGCGCGCGCAGCGCGGTCGACGTATAATGGCCGCACGCAACATTGCGGCGGGCCTCCGGCGTCTCGACCAGCGTCGGCCAGGCCTCCGGCGCATAAAGCCCGCCATCGGGCGCAAGGCCCGCCAACACGGCGTCTTCGAACAAAACCGCAGGCGCGGCGCCGCGGGTGGAGATGTATCTCATACGGTCAACACTTGGACTTGAACGAAACCATCATCGGTCACGCCGCGCGCTCCGGGGGATTCAGCGTGAGGCCGGCGCTTGAGCGAACGCACGAAACTTTAGTCATCAAGCGCATTCGGGCCGAAGCGCAGCCGCCCGACATTGGCGTGATAGGCGAAATACACGCCCAAGAGCGTCAGCGCGAGCCCCCACCAGGTGGCGGCGTAACCGAGATGGCGCTCCGGCGGCAGCGGATCGTTGCCCCCTTGCGCAAACGGATTGGCGATGGCGCGGCCGTCCTCGCCGACATAATCGGCGGCGATGTAATAATCGGCGACGGCGTCGAAGCCGGATGCGCGCGCCATCGCGGCAAGATCGACGCTGAACCACAGCCGATCGGCGGGCGAAGGCGGCGCTGCGAGCGGCGAGACCTCGCCTGGCCGCACCGAGCGGCCCTGGATCGGCGCGCCGTGCGCCAGGCTCGGCGGAAAGCGCACCGCATCAGGCGCCGGCGGCTCGACGCCGGGCAGAAAACCGGAATCGACATAGATCAAGGTCTCGCCTTCGCGTACGGGCGCAAACACGCGCCAGCCCGGCTCGCCATTCATGACGCCGTAGACGAAATGCACGCCCTCCTCGACGGGCTGGTAATCGGCGAGCGTCATTTCCGGCGCCGGCGCGCGCGCCAGCGCGATCTTTTCCTGGTAGCGGCGCATCTGCCAATCGCCGAGCAGGACGAGCACGCCCAGCGCGAGGATGACGAACGCCGTCATGATCGGCAGCGGACGAAACCGGATCATGGCGCAGTCACTGTCCTTCTCCCCTTGTGGGAGAAGGTGGCCCGAAGGGCCGGATGAGGGGTGATTGCGAAACTTTTCAAGCGATCGCGCCCGCACCCCTCATCCGTCTCGACGCTTCGCGTCGATCCACCTTCTCCCACAAGGGGACAAGGAGGAATGCTGGAGAGCCTATTGCACATCGCGCGCGCCGGCTTCGGAGGCCTTGTGGCGCCATTGCAGCGCGAACAGGATCGCCTTGAAGCGGGGCAGCAGCGCAAGGCTCAGCCCGATCGCGAGCGCGGCGGATGCGAGCAACATCAGCCAATCGGGCGCGTGCAGGCCGAAGCTCAGGATGAAGGCGAACGGCACGACCAGCGCGCCGACGACGAACATCACGAACACGGCGGGTCCGTCGCCCGCATCGGCGATGGTGAAATCCGCGCCACAGACCGAGCAGCCCGGCGCGAAGCGCAGATAAGACTCGAACACCGGCCCTTCGCCGCAGTGGGGACAGCGCATGCGCGCGCCCGCCAGAAAGGGCGAAGGCTGCGTCACGCGCGCGCCCTACATCGCCAGATACGGCACGACATAGACGAACGTGAACAGGAACAGCCACACGACGTCGACGAAGTGCCAGTACCAGGCCGCCGCTTCGAACCCGAAATGCTTGGTCGGCGTGAAATGTCCCGCGATCAGCCGCAACAGGCACACTGCGAGGAAGATCGTGCCGATGATCACGTGCGCGCCGTGGAAGCCGGTCGCCATGAAGAAGGACGCGCCATAGACGTTGGCGGTGGTGGTGTCGCCGGTGTTGCCGAACTGGAAGCCGGCGAGGGGATATTCGACGCCGAACTGGATGTAGGTGAACAGGAGGCCGAGCAGCAC
Organism: uncultured Caulobacteraceae bacterium; assembly: GCA_964568575.1. GTDB lineage: Bacteria > Pseudomonadota > Alphaproteobacteria > Caulobacterales > Aquidulcibacteraceae > RI-43. Next base: position 3,126 of record CAZMRN010000142.1, on the reverse strand, counting down.
GGTCAAAGTCAGGCCGAGCGTCGCGCCGCGGCGGTCGCCGGTCTGCAGCGCGTGGTGCGCCCAGGTGACGGTCGTGCCCGACAACAGCAGGATCAGCGTGTTCATCAGCGGCAGGTGGAACGGATCGAACGCCTCCACGTTCGGCGGCGGCCAATTCGCCCAGGCCGATGCGGTGGATTCATCCCAGGTCGGCACGTACCAGCCGGCGCGCACGTCGTGGAAAATCGCCAGTTCGAAGAACATCCAGAACCAGGCGACGAAGAACATCACCTCGGACGCGATGAACAGGATCATGCCGTAGCGCAGGCCGATATCGACGACCGGCGTGTGGTCGCCCTTGCGGCTTTCCTTCACCACATCCGACCACCAGCCGAAGCTGGCGAACAAAAGCCCGGCCGAGCCGATATAGAACAGCGGCATGCTGCCCTGATCGAGGAAGGTGCGCACCATTTGCGCCGCGAGGCCGACATCGGCCTCCTCCGGGCTCGGCAGCACCCCGCGCATCGCCGCCACGCCGCCGATCGCGGCGATGAAGGCGAAGACCGACGCCACGAACGGCCAGGGGCTCGGGTCCACGAGGTGGAAATCGTGTTTGACGTCGGCGCCGTGTGCCATTGCGTGTTCGCCCCAAAACGCCCGCCCGGCGGCGCGGACGGCTCTTCAAATCGGTGTGAGACCTCTACCCCAAGCCCCCTGGCGCGCCAAGCGACGGGTCGTCTCAGGAGGCCCCGTCGGTCGCCCCCGCAGCGGCCTGCTCGACGCTGCGGAAATAAGTGTAGGACAGCGTCACCTGCTGGATTTCCTCGGTGTCCATGTCGTCGGCCATCGCCGGATCGACATAGAAAACCACCGCCACATCGACGCTTTCGCCCGGCGCATAGGTGCGCGCCTGGAAGCAGAAGCATTCCAGCTTGCGGAAATACGGACCCGCCTTGTGCGGGGCGACATTGTAGGTGGCGATGGCGGTGACCGGACGATCCGACGTGTTGCGGATGCGATAGAAGGCGACGCCCGTCTCGCCGAGACGCAAGGTCTGCGCGCGGTCGACCGCTTCGAACGTGAAGGGCAGGCCCGGCGCGACATTGGCGTCGAAATCGACGGCGATCGTGCGGTCGATCACGCGCGCTGCGGCGGTCTGGGCGACGCGGGTCTCGCCGCCATAGCCGGTGATTTTGCAAAAGGCGTCGTACAACGCCGGCGCCTGAAACGCGAGCGTGATCATGCCGGCGAACAGCGCCACGCACGATGCGGCGATCCAGGCTGCGCGGCGAGAATTGGGCGCGCTCACAGCGGCCGCACCAGCACATTGGCGCCCATCTGGGCGAGCGTCACCGCGAACACGAGCGCCATGAACCCCGCAAGCGACAGCGCGATCACCAGGCTGCGTTTGTTGCGCGCACGCACTTGTTCGGGCGTCAGCGTGACGAATTCGCGCGGCTCGCTCATGCGAACAGGCCCAGCGCGCGCTCAATCAGCAGCGCCGCGAACAGCGCGAACAGATAGAGGATCGAAAACGCAAACAGATCGCGCGCGGCGTGCGCGTCCTTCTTGGCGTCGTAGAGATCGGCCTGACCGCTGGCCGCCGCCTCGCCCGCGCGCGAGAGCGCGATGCGCACCGCAAGCGCCACGAAGATCGCCGCGCCCACGCCGGAGACGACCGCGTAGAGCGCGCCGCCAAGACCGATGAAGGCCGGCGACACGGCGAGCGGCGCGAACAGCATCGAATAGACCAGAATTTGCGTGCGCGTCGCCTTGGCGCCGTGCGTCACCGGCAGCATCGGCACGCCGGCGGCGGCGTAATCGCCGCGTTGATAAAGCGCCAGCGCCCAGAAATGCGGCGGCGTCCACATGAAGATGATGGCGACCAGGATCAGCGGTTCGAGCGCGATCGCGTCCGCCGCGGCGGCCCAGGCGATCAGCGGCGGGAGCGCGCCGGCGAGCCCGCCGATGACGATGTTGTGCGGCGTCGCGCGCTTCAGCCACAGCGAATAGATCACCGCATAGAAGAAGATCGTGAACGCCAGGAGTGCGGCTGCGAGCACGCCGCCCGACAGCGCCATCAACAGCACCGACAGGATCGACAGCGCCACGCCGAAACCCAGCGCCTCTTCCGCGCGCACGCGGCCGGAAGGCACCGGGCGCCCGCGCGTACGCTTCATCAGGGCGTCGATGTCGGCGTCGACCCACATGTTCAAGGCGCCCGCCGCGCCCGCGCCGATGGCGATGGCGAGGATCGAGGCGAAGCCGATCACCGCGCCCTTGTCCGACGGCGCGACGAGATAGCCGACGAGCGCGGTGAACACGACGAGAGACATCACGCGCGGCTTCAGGAGCGCGAAATAATCGCCGGCGGTGGCGGACGGCGTCTGCGCGTCCATGCTGATATGGGCCATCGCCCGAACTCCACTCGTCTGCACTACGCGCCCTCGCCCTCCGCGAGGAGGGAGAGGGCCGGGGTGAGGGTGGGGCGCAAGCGACTCAATCGTTGCGCAGCCCCCTCACCCTGCCCTCTCCCCCGATCGGGGGAGAGGGTTCTGAATGACTTAGTGCTTCTCCGCCTTGATCACCGGCAATTCGTTGAACTGGTGGAAGGGCGGCGGCGACGACAGCGTCCACTCAAGCGTGGTGGCGCCTTCTCCCCACGGATTGGCGCCGGCGCGCCGCTTGGCGACGAACATCTCGATCAGCATCGCGAAGAAGAACGCCATGCCGACGAGCGTAATCGCGTAGCCGATCGAGGACACGTAATTCCACAGCGCGAAGGATTCCGGGAAATCCACATAGCGCCGCGGCATGCCCTGCACGCCCAGGAAATGTTGCGGGAAGAAGATCAGGTTCACGCCGATGAACGTGATCCAGAAATGCAGGCCGCCGAGCACGCCGTTATAGCGATAGCCGCTCATTTTCGGGATCCAGTAATAGAAGCCCGCGAAAATGGTGAACACCGCGCCCATCGACAGCACGTAATGGAAGTGCGCGACGACATAATAGGTGTCGTGCAGCGTCGTATCGAGGCCCGAATTGGCCAGCGCCACGCCGGTCACGCCGCCCACGGTGAACAGGAAGATGAAGCCGATCGACCACAGCATCGGCACGCTGAAGGTGATCGAGCCGCCCCACATCGTG
>CAZMRN010000141.1:0-5927 GCA_964568575.1 uncultured Caulobacteraceae bacterium | reverse complement strand
GATTCCGAGCGGGGAGCGCGCGCGCGTCGGCCCGAGGCGCCGGACGAGGTCGGCGACGAGCCGGCGCGCGGCCTCGGTGTTCTTTTTCATCACCGCGAGCACCGCGGCGACCTCGACATGGGCGGTTCCCTCGCGCCAGCAATCATAATCCGTCACCATGGCGACGCTGGCGTAGGGCAGCTCGGCCTCGCGGGCGAGCTTGGCCTCGGGCATGTTGGTCATGCCGATCACATCGCAGCCCCAGGCGCGATAGAGTTTGGATTCCGCCAGCGTGGAAAACTGCGGCCCCTCCATCGCCAGATAGGTTCCGCCCTCATGCGTGGGCGCGCCGGCCGCGCGCGCAGCGTCTGCCGCCAGCGCCGACAGGCGCGGACACACCGGCTGCGCCATCGACACGTGCGCGACGATCCCTGCGCCGAAGAAGCTCTTCTCGCGCGCGAAGGTGCGGTCGATGAATTGATCGACGAGCACGAAATCGCCCGGCGCGCGATCTTCGCGCAGCGATCCGCACGCCGACAGCGACACGATATCGGTGCAGCCGATCCGTTTCAGCGCGTCGATGTTGGCGCGATAATTGACATGCGTCGGCGACAGGCGATGGCCCCGCCCGTGACGCGGGAGGAAAGCGATCTCGACGCCTTTGAGCACGCCGCGATAAATCGCGTCCGACGGCGGCCCCCAAGGCGTGTCGATGCGCTCCCAGCGGCCGCCTTCAAGGCCGGCGATGTCGTAAAGCCCCGAGCCGCCGATGACGCCGATGCGCCAAGCCGTCATGTGCGCTCCTTTACGCGGAACGGGATCGGCGCGTCCTACCCCTTCTCCCCTTGTGGGAGACGGTGGATCGCCGCGAAGCGGCGAGACGGATGAGGGGTGCTTGCGGAACTTTGAAAAGATCGGCGCTCACACCCCTCATCCGGCGCTCCGCGCCACCTTCTCCCACAAGGGGAGAAGGTGGAATGACGACGCGTCAGTGCTTCTGGTCCCGCCAGACCTGCTTGTACGACAAATAGGTCAGCACAGTCAGCAGCAGCAGGAAGGCGATGACGCCCAGACCCATCGATTTGCGATGCTGCATCTTCGGATCGCCGGCCCATTGCAGGAAATGGGCGACGTCGGTGGCCATCTGATCGACGCTGGCGACGGTGTTGTCGGAGTACATGACCTGGCCTTCGGCCACGATCGGAGGCGCCATCGCAATCCAGCCGCCCGGAAAATACTTGTTGTAATACTTGCCTTCCACGATCTCGACGCCTTCGGGCGGATCGACGTAACCGAGCAGCAGCGAGCGGATGTATTCCGCCCCGCCATGGCGCGCATGCACGATCACGGAGAGATCCGGCGGCATCGCCCCGCCATTGGCGGCGCGCGCGGCGGCCTCGTTGGCGAACGGCTCGCGGAAGCGATCGGACGGGCGGCCGGGACGCTCGGTCTCCATGCCGGTTTCACGGTCGATGTCGGCGATCATCACGCCGGCCGCAACGGCGCGCACGAACGGATTGTCGTTGACGTCGACGACGGTGGCGTGATGCGCGTCGTGCGGCGTCAGCGTGATGTCGTAGGCGCCGGTCTCGGCGTTGCGCTCGCGATAGGCCATGAGCGGCCCGTCCGGCCCCTCGCCGAGATTGCGATAGGACAAGTGGCCCAGGCCATGGCAGGCCGAGCACACCTGCGCATACACCGCGTAGCCGCGTTGCAGAGACGCCCGGTCATAGCGGCCGAACGGCCCGTCGAAGCTGAAGTCGTAGGGCTCGGGATGGTGCGCCTCCTCTGCGGCGAGCGCGCCGACAGGAGCGAAGGCGACCAGCGCCGCAAGGGCGATCAAAGCGCTGCGGAACATGATGTCAGGCCTCCGCGCCGGCTTCTTTCGAGTTCCGCGCAAGCACCGCCTTGGCGATCGTGTCTGGCACGCGCCCCGGCGTCTCACGCAAACCCAGCACTGGCAGGATGATGAGGAAGAAAGCGAAATAATAGAGCGTCAGCAGCTGCGCGAAGCGCGTGACGGTGAACTCGAACGGCGTGCGCCGCACGACCTCCACGAACGGCGCGCCGGTTTCGGCTTTCGCCGCTTCGATCTGCGTCTCGAGCGCATCGGTCGAGCCGGCCGAAACCTGGCGGCTGCGCACTTCGCCGCCGATCACGCCGCGCACGATCGCCTGGGTGCCGCTCTGCCGCTCGATGGCGACGAAGGGCGCGCCGGCCGCCGTCAGGGTCTGCGATTGCGCTTCGATCAGCGCAGCCGATTGCTCCGGACTCGATGCCGTAACCGGCGCGGTCCGCACCTCCCCGCCTTCGACCCAGCGGATGTCGGCGCGATACGTCGCCGGCGCCATCAGCATCGAGGGGTTCTGCGCGCCGGCCCAGCCGAGCGCCACGCACACCACAACGAAGAGCAGGAAGCACTGACGCGCGATGGGCCGATAACGCATCGACCGCACGCTCGACGTGTCGAGCCAGGGCAGCACGAACAGCACAGCGATGGCGGCGAACATCAAGATCACGCCGCCGAGCTTGGAATCGATCGGCCCGAAATCGAAGTCGATCGCGCGCAGGATGGCGTAGAACGGCAACAGATACCATTCCGGCACGATATGGGCCGGCGTCACCAGCGGATTGGCGGGGATGTAATTGTCCGCATGGCCCAGCGCGTTCGGCAGATAGAACACGAAGATCGCGAACATCAGCAGGAACAGGCAAACCGCGAAGAGGTCCTTCATGGTCGCGTAGGGCGTGAACGGAACGGTGTCGTCCTTCGATTTCACATCGACGCCGGCGGGGTTGTTCTGCCCCGACACGTGCAACGCCCAGACGTGCAGCACCGTGACGCCCGCGATAACGAAGGGCAGCAAATAGTGCAGCGAGAAGAACCGGTTCAGCGTGGCGTTGTCGATCGCATAGGCGCCCATCAGCCAATTCTTGATGCTCTCGCCGACCACAGGCACGGCGCCGAGCAGATTGGTGATGACGGTGGCGCCCCAGAAGCTCATCTGCCCCCAAGGCAGCGTGTAGCCGAGGAAGGCGGTGGCGACCATCAGCAGATAGATCAGGCAGCCGAGGATCCACAGCACTTCGCGCGGCGCCTTGTAGGAGCCGTAATAGAGGCCGCGGAACATGTGCACATAGACCGCGATGAAGAACATCGAGGCGCCGACGGAGTGGATGTTCTGAATCAGCCAGCCATAGGGCACGTCGCGGTCGATGCGCTGCACCGAGGCGAAGGCGTGATCGATGCTCGGCACGTAATGCATCGCCAGCACGACGCCGGTGACGATCTGCACCACCAGCATCATCGAGAGGATGGCGCCGAACGTGTACCAATAATTGAGGTTCCGCGGGGTGGGATAATCGATGAAGCTGTCATGCACGAGCCGGATGATCGGCAGGCGCGTGTCGAGCCACTTGGTGAAGCCGGTCTGGGGCTGATAGGTCGAAGGTCCGCTCATTGTTGGGGTCACCCGATCCGGATCGACGTGTCGTTGAGATAGACGTAGGGCGCGATCTCGAGGTTTTTCGGCGCAGGGCCGCGCCGAATGCGCCCGGAGGTGTCGTATTGCGAGCCGTGGCAGGCGCAGAACCAGCCGCCGAAATCGCCTTCCGCGAAGGTCGGCACGCAGCCGAGATGCGTGCACGCGGCCTGGACGACGAGGAACTCCGCCTTGCCGGGCTGGCCGTTCGATTGCACGAGGCGCTCGGCGTCGGTTTGGGGATCCTTGAGCACGGCGTAATCGTCGCGCTGGGCGGCGGCGATCTCATCGGCGGTTCTGCGGCGCACGAACACCGGCTTGCCCTGCCAGGTCACCACGATCTGTTGGCCTTCCTGGATCGCCGCCAACGCCACTTCCGTGGTGGCCAACGCCTTGGTGTCGGCGGCGGGGTTCATTTGGTCGATGAACGGCCACACCGTCATCGCCGCGCCGACCGCCGCCACCGAGCCGGTGGCGATGAACAGGAAATCTCGGCGCGAGGCGCCCTCCTTCTCGCCGCTTGCGCCCGAACCGCTCGCGCCTTGCGCATTCGCTGTCGCGTCAGCCACGCTGTTCTCCTCGACCCGCGTCCTGGGTGGCCGCCCGCGAGGGGAGCGGCGATGGCGCGGAAGCTAAGACATGTCGCGTAAAGGTGACGGGCGGCGTAGCGCCGCAGCCCCAGCCTCGCCGCAATGGGTGGAGCCCTTAACGTGCGTCTTGCCCTCTATCAACCGGACATCCCGCAAAATCTCGGCGCAGCGATCCGGCTATGCGCCTGTTTCGCAACGCCTCTGGACGTGATCCTGCCGTGCGGCTTCGCGCTCACGGACAAGGCGATGAAACGCGCGGCGCTGGACTATGGCGCTCTGTCGCAGGTCCGGACGCATGCGAGCTTCGCGGCCTATCGCGCCGCGTTCGCCGGGCGGGGCCGGTTGGCGCTGATCGAGACCGACGGCGCGGTCGCGCTCCCTGACATGATCTTCCAGCCCGATGATCGGTTGATTCTCGGACGTGAAAGTGCGGGCGCAGGCCCCGAAGTGTACGCCGCCGCGGACGCAGTGGTGCGCATCCCCATCGCGCCCCAAGCGCGCTCGCTCAACGTGGTGACGGCCGCCGCGAGCGCGCTGGCCGCGGCGCTGCGCCAGACCGGCGGCTTTCCCGCCGCGCCTCAGCCGCCGAATAGCCCCTGATAAAGCGGCGCGATCTTGGGGTGCGTCAGCCAGAACCACCAGGCGGAGCTGATGACCGCGCCCTCCGTCATGGTCATGAACATGATCAGCGAGGCCGGGACCAGGACCGGCGCATAGCGGATCATGAAGGCCTTCGCGGCCTCCAGCCGGTGGGCTGCGAAATACTCGATGGTGAAAAAGAACAGCGGCAGCCCCACCATCATCGCGACGCGCGAATACTCCGTCCCGAACGCGGCGGCGAGCGGGAACAGCGCGGCGAGCGCGAACCAGCGCTGATCGGCCTGCGCCGCGCGCGCCAGCACCGCGACCCACATCAGCCCGTAGGCGGAATAGAGCGACAGCACCGGATTGGTCAGCATGGATTCAAAAATCATCGGCGCGTAGATCCGCGCATACTCGATGCGGTCGACGCCGAAGCTCAAATCGAAATGCGCGATGTAGGCTTGGTTCAGCGCGAAACCGAGCGAAAATCCGATCGCCGGCGCGATCAGCGCGCGCAACCGCGCCGCAGGCTGCTCCATCGCGGCCAGCATCGCGTGCACGACGATCAGAAACGTCCCCTGCGAGGGGTGGCACAGATAGGTCGCCGCCAGCATGAGCCCGCTGACCCACGGATTGCGGCGCAGAAAAAACGCGCACACGTAGAAGAACACGAACAGCGGATCGCTCTTGCCGATCCGCTGCGTGATGCAGAACAGCACGAAACAGCCGAGGAACATCAGCACGTAAAGAGCGCGCCGTTCGCCGCGCTCGGACGCGAAGATCACCGCCAGCGTCCCGAACACGCCCAAAGCCGTCCAGGCGAGCGTCACGAGATAATAGCCGAGCGCGCCCGAGGGCGCGAACAGATGGCCGAACAGGTTCGGCAGCGGATTGAACAGCAGGAATTGCATGTGCTGCGGCAACGCTGTGCGCGGATCGGCCCAGATCGCCTGCAACTCGGCCATGTCGGTGAAGGTGACGAGATAGAGCGCAAACATCGCCGCGAGGTGCAGGGCGGCGACCTGCGCCAGCGCGCGCGGATCGGCGAATGCGGCCGCGACCGTCGCCTGCAGGCGCTTCGCTGCGCCGTTCACCATATTGGTCATCGCCCGCCCCTCGCTCCCGCGCGCACATGGCCTAGAGTTGGCCGGCGCGTCTAGGGCGTGCGCGCGGCGCGCAAGAGGCGGTCAGAGCAAGAACGGCGCCGATCAGGCCGGCGCGGGGTCCGGCCAGGGACGGCCGCCGCCGCGGACCGGCGTGGGCTCGTCGTCGGGATCGGTCACCGGCAGCGCCG
>CAZMRN010000140.1:0-5965 GCA_964568575.1 uncultured Caulobacteraceae bacterium | reverse complement strand
GGGGCGCCGGTCCGGCAGCGTCGAGCAGCCGGCAGCCGTCGCCAGCGCCGCCGCGCCGAGCAGCCAGCCCAGGCGTCCGTTACCGATCAATCCGACGATCATCCCAACCTCGCTGGCTCCGCCCGGGAAAAAAGAGCCGCCCGCTCTTGACCCGGACGCCGATCTTTCCATTTTAAGAACGAACGTTCGCTTTATATGCAACGCAGCACGATAGTTTCAAGCCAGAGCAGCCGACGCACAGCCTTGCAGCGGATGGATTAAGAATGGCCCGCCTCGCCGATCCCGAGCTTGCCGAGCGCCGCCGCCGCCAGATCCTGGAGGCGGCCGAGGCCTGCTTCATCCGTCGCGGCTTCCACCAGGCGACCATGCAGGAGATCTGCGCGGAGGCGAACATCAGCCCCGGCGCGCTCTACCGGTACTTCAATTCCAAGGCCGACATCATCGCCGCCATCGCCGAGGACAGCCGGCGCGATTCCGAAGCGCGGCTCGAAGCGGTGCTGGATTCCGGCGGCCTTATCGACGCCTTAACATATATGTCACAACGGTTTTTCGGGTTCATGGCCGAGGCCGAGGGCGCGGCGTTGCTGGGCGACGTGATCGGCGAGGCGGCGCGCGACCCGCTGCTCGGCCAACGCCTGCGGGCCATCGACGACGGCAGCGTCAAGCGCCTCGCCGCGGCCGTCAGGGCGGCCCAGCGGCGCGGCGAGATCGATCCCGCAATCGATCCGACCCAAGCCGCCGAAACGCTGCTCGCGCTCATGGAAGGCATCGCCGTGCGTTACTGCGTGCGCCGCAACGGCGACGCAGGCCTGCTGATCGCCCGCTTCCGCGAAGCCGCCGCGCGCTATCTGGGCGCCGCGCCATGACCTCTGCTATTTCGCACGCGCACAATGAAGCCGGCGCATCCGCGCCGTGGGGAGCCGCACCATGAACGCGCCGTTCCGTCCCGAGGACATCGCCGCGCCGGTGGCGATCGAGGATGACGAGGCCCTGGCCGCCCGCAAGGCCAAGCGGCGCCGGCTGGTCCTGATCGCCGGCGGCGTGCTCACGGCCGCCATGGTGGGGGTCTATATCCTCACCCATCAGCAGCCCGCCACGCCGGCGGCGGCGATCGATCCGCGCCCGGCGATCACCGTCACGGCGGTCGCCGCGCAACCCTTCACCCCGACCGTGGCGCTCTCCGGGATCGCGCGGCCGGTGAACGACATCCAGGTCTACGCGCCGAGCAGCGGCGTGCGCATCCTCGCGCTGTTGGCCGACGAGGGGCAGACCGTGCGCGCCGGTCAACCGCTTGCGCGGCTCGACCAGGCGGTCTCCGCCGCCCAGATCCGGGCCGCCGAGGCGACCGTCGCGGAAGCCCGCGCCGCCGCCGCGCAGGCGCGCGACGAATACAATCGCGCCGAATCCATTCGCGCCTCCGGCGCGCTCTCGACCGAACAGATCGAGAGCCGGCGCACCGCCGCCGAAGCCGCCGACGCGCGCCTCGCCGCCGCGCGGGCGCAATTGGCGGAAGTGAATGCGCGCCTGCAGGGCGGCTTCATCCGCGCGCCGGCTGCGGGCCTGATCATCGACCGCACCGCCGAGGTGGGCCGCCTGGTCGACGGCCAGCCGCTGTTCCGCATCGCCGGCGACAATCGCCTGGAAGTGGCCGCCGACGTCGCCGAGGCCGACATCCTCGCCCTGCGCGTCGGCCAGACCGCCGCCTTCCGGCTCGCCAATGGCGAAGAGGTCGTCGCCACCATGCGCCGCGGCGCAGCCTCGATCGACGAGCGCACGCGCACGGGACAAGTGCTGTTCGCGCTCGAGCGCGGCGGGCCGGTGCGCGCGGGCATGTATCTGCGCGGCGAGGCGCGTCTGGCGCCGCGCGAGAGCGTCGCGGTCGGCCAGGATTCGATCCTCTACGCCGACGGCCTGCCCTATGTGTTCACCGTCGACGCAAACAATCGCGTGCGGCGCACGAGCGTGCGCCTCGGCATGCGCCAGAACGGTCTGGTCGAGGTGCTCGAAGGCGTCGCGCCCGGAACCCGCATCGCCGGCTCCGGCGCCGCCTTCCTTCAGGACGGCGACGAGATTCGGCCGGTCACGCCCGCCGCCGCCCCCGCCGAAAGCAAGGGCGCCGCGCTCGACGCCCTGCGCGGCCGCAATGGCTGATCCAATCGCCGCACGCATGAGGATGACCTCGCCATGGCGCTGAACATTTCCGCGGGCGCGATCCGCAACCCGATCCCCCCGATCGTGCTGATCCTGGGCCTGCTGTTCGCGGGCCTCACCGCCTATTTTCGGCTGCCGATCAATCAATTGCCGAACATCGAGTTCGGCGTGTTCACCGTTACGGTCGCGCAGCCCGGCGCCTCGCCGTCCGACATGGAAAGCACGATCGCGCAGCGCGTCGAAGCGGCGATCAGCGTGGTCGAAGGCGTCGACCGCGTCACCACGACGATCACGTCCGGGGTCTCGACCACGACCGTCGAGCTTGAATCGGACGCCGATCTCAGCCGCGCAGTGGACGATGCGCGCGACGCGCTGCAGCGCATCCGCCAGGATCTGCCCGCCGACATCACCGAGCCGGTGATCACGCGCCAAGAAGCGGCCGCCCAGCCGGTCGCCTATTTCGCCGTCGAACGCGACGGCCAAACGCCGCAAGACATCTCCTGGTACATCGACAACGAATTGCAGCGCGAATTGCTGGCGCTGCCGGGCGTCAGCCAGATCACGCGCCTGGGCGGCGTCGATCGCGAAGTGCGCGTCGAAATCGATCCCGCGCAATTGATGGCGTATGGGATTTCCGCCGACCAGATCAGCACGCAATTGCGCACGCTCAACGCCGACCTTCCCGGCGGCCAGGCGGAAATCGGCGGACAGGCGCAATCGATCCGCACCGTCGCCGGCGCGACTTCGATCGAGGCGCTCGCCGAAACGCGCATCACGGCGGCGGATGGACGCATCGTGCGGCTCGGCGATCTGGGCGTCGTGCGCGACAGCGCCAGCGACCTTGCCTCGATCGCACGATTCAACGGCCAGCCCGTCGTCGGCTTCATGGTGCAGCGCGCCAAGGGCTCGAGCGAAGTCACCGTGTATGACGAGATCGACGCCAAGCTGAAGGAACTCGAGGCGCGCGATCCCGCGCTGCACTTCCGCCTCATCGCCTCGGACGTCGAATTCATCCGCGGCATGCACGAAAGCTCGATGGCCGCGCTTATTGAAGGCGCGCTGCTCGCGTGCCTCGTGGTGTTTTTCATCCTGCGCGATTTCCGCGCCACGATCATCGCCGCGCTGGCCATTCCGCTGGCGGTCATTCCGACCTTCGCCGCGATCGAGCCCTTGGGCTTCACGCTGAACATGATCACGCTGATCGCGCTGGCGCTGGTCGCGGGCGTGCTCGTCGACGACGCCATCGTCGAGGTCGAGAACATCGTGCGTCATATGCGCATGGGCAAAAGCCCTTATGAGGCTGCGCTCGAAGCCGCCGACGAGATCGGCCTCGCCGTCGTCGCCACCACCGCCACGATCATCGCGGTGTTCCTGCCGGTGTCGTTCATGACCGGCCAGATGGGGCAATTCTTCAAGGAGTTCGGGCTCACCGTCGCAATCGCCGCATTCTTCTCGCTTGTCGTCGCGCGCCTGATCACGCCGATGCTTGCGGCCTTCTTCCTCAAGCCGCACACGCATGAAGAAAAGCCGGGGCCGATCCTTGACACGTATCGCGCGATGCTCGGCTGGGCGATCCGCCGCCCCTGGGCGACCGTGTTCAGCGGCGTCGGCATTTTCGCCTTCTCGCTGTTCCTCGCCTCGCAAGTGCCGTTCGTGACCATTCCGCGTCTCGACAACGGCCTGGTGCAAGTCAGCGTCGAGATTCCGCCGGGCACCCCGCTGTTGGAGGCCGACCGCACCGTGCAGCGCATGGCGCGCACCGTCTCCGATCGCCCGGAAGTCGCCGGCGTGTACACCTCCGTCAACGGGGCCGACGGCGCAGCGTCGGAAGCAACGATCTTCGTGCAATTGAAGCCGCGCGGGGAGCGCGACCTCACCTCCTATGAGGTGCAGCAACAGATACGCCCGCAACTGCAGACCTTCGCGGACTACCGCACCTCGTTCATCAATTTCCAGGGCGGCCAATCCGGCGCCGACATCACGGTGCAATTCGTCGGCCAGGATCCCGCCGCGGTGAACGCCTCGGCCGATCGACTCGTTGCGGCGATGCGCGAAATTCCCTCGCTCGCCGACGTGCGCTCGTCGGCGGCGATGCAGCGGCCTGAACTCGTCATTCGCCCGCGCATCGAGGAAGCCGCGCGGCTTGGCGTGTCGTCGGCGAACATCGCATCCGCCGTGCGCATCGCCACGAGCGGCGACGTGGAGCAGAACCTCGCCAAGTTCGATCTCGCCGATCGCCAAATTCCCATTCGCGTGCTGATCCGCGCCGATCAGCGCGCCGATCTCGCCGCGATACGCGCCTTGCCGGTGCAATCCGCCAACGGCGCGCCGGTGCGGCTCGATGCGGTGGCCGATGTGGATTTCGCGCTCGGCCAATCGGCGATCGAGCGGCGAGACCGCGAACGCGCTGTGACGGTGTCGGCCAACGTGACCGAAGGCGTGCTCAGCGAAAGCCAGAACCAGGTCTTCGCGCTGGAGGAAGCGCGCAATCCGCTGCCCGGCGCGCGCTTGGTCGTCTCCGGAGAAACCGAAAACAGCCAGGAAATGTTCCAGAATTTCGGAACCGCCATGCTGTGGGGCATCATCCTGATCTACGCCGTGCTGGTGCTGCTGTTCCGCGACTTCTTCCAGCCGATCACGATCATGACCGCGCTGCCGCTCTCGATCGGGGGCGCGTTCGCCGGGCTCATGATCACCAATCAGCCGCTGTCGCTGTTCGCGCTGATCGGCTTGTTGATGCTGATGGGCCTGGTGACGAAAAACTCCATCCTGCTGGTGGATTTCGCCGTCGAACAGATGCGGGCGGGCCAAAGCCGCAACGCCGCCTTGATGGAGGCGGGCCTGAAGCGCGCGCGGCCGATCATCATGACGACGCTGGCGATGGTGGGCGGCATGGTGCCCGCGGCGGCGGGTTGGGGCGTCGACGGGTCCTTGCGCCAGGGCATGGGCGTCGCCGTGATCGGCGGATTGATCCTGTCGACGCTGCTCAGCCTCGTTTTCGTGCCGGCGATGTTCGTCCTGATCGATCGCCTCGAGCGCTTCGTCGGCCCGATCGCCAGCCGCATCACGACCCGGCGCAGCGCTCCGCACGCGCATCCCGCCGAGTGAGGTCAGTGGTGCGCGTGCGCCGCGATCGCGAAGCCATACGCTGACGCTTTGTGCGCGGCGATGATGCCGGCGTTCAGCACGAGGCATGCGACGGACGCGGCGAACAGGAACGGAAAGCCGCGCACGCCGTGCACGCGACGCAGCCGCCATTCCGCCGCGCCGCCGATCAGCACCAGCGCCGCCGACGCGCCCAGAATGATCCCCTCATGGCCATGCAGAGCGTCATGCACATCGCCCACGAAGCCTTGCGTCGCCGCCAGACCGGTCGATGCGCCCAGGCCGGCTGAAATCAGCAGCAGCGCCGCGGGCGCGCCGCAACACAGCGCATGCAGCCCCACAACAAGCGCGTGCAGAACGTGGGCGCCGCGCGGGTCCGGCCGAGTTTTGTTATACTGTAACACCACGCCACGATGACCGTCGGCGCGCGCTTCGTCAAGGCCGCATCACGCCCTTGCCCGTGCGTCAGGATCGGCGCACAACCGCGGCGCCGATGCGGCCCAATGCGCGGAGGGACTGAGCGATGCTCGCATTTGTGTTGCTGGTGCGGGATGCGATCGTGGCGCTGGCGATGTCGTGGCTGGGCGTGAGCGTGACGCCGCGGCCGGCCGCGCCCCAGCCCGCCGATCCGCCGCGCGCGTCCGTCTGCATCGACGGCGTGGTGTGCATCGAGCGCGCCGAGGCGGCGCAATCGGCGCCGTGCGACTAG
>CAZMRN010000139.1:3255-6055 GCA_964568575.1 uncultured Caulobacteraceae bacterium | reverse complement strand
CGATCACCGTGCAGACCATGACGAACACGCTGACCGCCGATGCGGCCGCGACCATCGAGCAAATTCGCCGCGCAGAGGAGGCCGGCGCCGACATCGTGCGCGTGTCCTGCCCCGATGAGGAAAGCACAGCGGCGTTCGCGCAGATCGCGCGCGCCGCGAAGGTCCCGCTCGTCGCCGACATTCATTTCCATTATCGCCGCGCCATCGAGGCGGCGATCGCGGGCGCCGCATGCCTGCGCATCAATCCGGGCAATATCGGCTCGGCCCAGCGCGTGCGCGACGTCGTGCAGGCCGCGAAGGATCACGGCTGTTCGATCCGCATCGGCGTCAACGCCGGTTCGCTGGAAAGCGATCTGTTGGAGAAGTACGGCGAGCCGTGCCCCGAGGCGATGGTCGAAAGCGCGCTCAAACACGCCGCCATCCTCGAGGAGCATGATTTCCAAGAATACAAAATATCGGTGAAGGCGTCCGATCCGTTCCTCACGGTCGCGGCCTACCAGCAGCTTTCGGAAGCCACCGATGCGCCGCTGCATCTTGGCGTCACGGAAGCCGGCGCGTTGCGCACGGGAACGGTGAAAAGTTCGATCGGCATCGGCTCGTTGTTGTGGGCTGGAATCGGCGACACGATCCGCGTCTCGCTCGCCGCCGATCCGGTGGAGGAGGTCAAGGTCGGCCACGACATCCTGAAATCGCTCGGCCTGCGCACGCGCGGCGTGAACATCATCGCGTGTCCCTCCTGCGCGCGGCAGGGGTTCGACGTGATCAAGACGGTGGAGATTCTCGAGGCGCGGCTTGCGCACATCGCCGAACCGATCTCGCTGTCGATCATCGGCTGCGTGGTGAACGGCCCCGGCGAAGCGCTGATGACGGATTTGGGCTTCACCGGCGGCGGCAAGGGCGCCGGCATGGTCTATGTGGCGGGCAAGCAGGATCACAAGCAGGACAACGAGGGCATGGTCGACCACATCGTCGCGCTGGTGGAGCAGCGCGCGGCGGAGATGCGGGAAACTCGCCCTTAGTGGTTTCGGCGTGACGCGTGCGGGTGTGTTTTTTGACACGCGCCCCCGCCGAGCGCAGGCTCCCGTGCAAAACGGGGAGGCCAACATGATCATCTCACGGCGCCGGTCCATGGCGCTGCTCGGCGCCGGCGCGCTGGCGGCGTGCGCGTCGGATGTCGACCGCGATTCCGGCGAAGCGCTGGCGCTCACGCCGCGCGAAACGCAAGGGCCGTTCTTCCCCGAGGACGTCAGCGGCGAAAGCGACGTCGATCTCACCCGCCTTGCGGGGCGCAGCGCGCGGGCGACAGGGCAGGTGATCACCGTTCGCGGCCGCGTGCTGGACCGCTTCGGCGCGCCGATCGCCGGCGCGCGCGTAGAGCTGTGGCAGGCCAATGCGGCCGGTCGCTACGCCCACAGCGCCGACGCCGGCAATCCCGCCGCGCTCGACCCCGATTTCCAGGGCTATGGTCGTTTGAGCACCGGCGCCGACGGCGCGTTCCGCTTCACCACCATCAGGCCCGGCGGCTATTTGGTCGCCCAGGAGGGCCCGCGCACGCCGCACCTGCACTGGAAAATCGCCGCCGCCGGCGCCGCGCTGACCACGCAGAGCTATTTCCCCGGCGAACCCGCCAACGACGCCGATTTCCTCATTCGGGCGATGGGCGAGGCCGCGCAACGTCTGGTCGCGCGCGAAGCGGGCGCCGACGAGGCCGGCGCGCCGCGCTTCGACTGGGACGTCGTGCTGGCGACATGAGTCGCGCCGCCGCGCACGGCTCGCCCGTGTGCGCGCGCTCTGCTACATCCCTGGCATGCTCCAAGACCATCTCCAGGAAACCTATCAATACCTGTTCGATCAGGCGCATCTGGCGCTGCAGCAGGGCGGGTCGATGCGCCCGTTCGGCGCCGGCACGCGGCGCACCGGCGAGACGATCGAGGCGCGGGTGGAGACGCGTCCGGGCGACGAGGGCGCCGCGCCGCACATCCAGGGGCTGATCGCCGGCTTTCGCCAGGAAGACGCCGAGCACGGCCTGATCGCCGCGGGTCTGGTGTTCGACGCGGCCGTGGAGGACGGCGGAACCGTGTTCTCCCGGGCGCTGTGTTTTCATCTCGAGGCCGCCAATGGCCGCGCCTTGCAGGTGATTGTGCCGTACGAGATGCGCGTCGGCGCAGTGATCGAGTTCGCCGAGCCGGCGATCGAAGAGGTTTTGCCCGAAGTGTTCACCGCCGCCGCGGCGACGTGACGGTCCCAGCCATGCTCGACCTTACACGCTTGGAGAAGCGCTTGGCGCAAGTCGCTGAGCGGTTCCACATGATCGAAAGCCGCATGGCCGCGACCTCCGATGGCGCGGAAATCCTCAAGCTGTCGCGCGAGCATGCGGAGCTCAAGCCCGTCGCGGACGCGGTGCGCGAACTGGCCGCTGCGCGCGAAGAGGTCGCCAATGTGCGCGCGATGCTCGATGACGGCGACGCCGAGCTTGCAGCGCTTGCGCGCGAAGAGATTTCGGCGGCCGAGGCGCGCCTCGAAGCCGCCGCCGCAGCAGCGCAATTGTTGCTGATTCCGAAAAGCAAAGACGAAGCGGCCTCCGCCATTCTGGAAGTGCGCGCCGGCACGGGCGGCGAAGAAGCCGGCTTGTTCGCGGCCGATCTCTTGCGCATGTATCAGCGCTACGCCGCGCTGCAGGGCTGGCGCTTCGACATCGAAGAGGCGAGCGAGACGGGGCTTGGCGGCGTGCGCGAGGCGGTGGCGTCGGTCACCGGCGTCGGCGTGTTCGGAAAGTTGCGTTTCGAAAGCGGCGTGCACC
>CAZMRN010000139.1:0-3224 GCA_964568575.1 uncultured Caulobacteraceae bacterium | reverse complement strand
CGGCGGGCGCATCCATCCCCCCGCGGCGACGGTCGCGGTGCTGCCGCAGCCCGACGATGTCGACGTCGTGATCAACGAGGCCGACATCCGCATCGACACGATGCGCGCGTCCGGCGCCGGCGGCCAGCACGTCAACAAGACCGACAGCGCGGTGCGCATGACGCACATCCCCACCGGCATCGTCGTGGTCTCGATGGAGAAGTCGCAGCACCAGAACCGCGCCCAGGCGATGAAGATTTTGCGCGCGCGCCTTTACGATCTCGAGCAGCAGAAGCGCGACGCCGCACGCGCCGCCGACCGCAAGGGCCAGGTCGGCTCAGGCGACCGCAGCGAGCGCATCCGCACCTACAATTTTCCGCAAGGCCGCGTCACCGATCACCGCATCAACCTCACCGTCTACAATCTGCCCGACGTGATCGACGGGCCCGGCCTTGCGCCGATCATCGATGCGCTGCTCGCCGATGATCGCGCGGCAAAGCTCGCGGCGCTGGCGGAGGACGCGTGATGGGGTCGGTGCACGCCCTATATCGCCACCCGGTCAAGGGCTTCACGCCCGAGCGGCTCGCGCGCACGCGCCTGGCGCCGGGCGAGGGGATTGCGTGGGATCGTGCTTTTGCGATCGAAGACGGGCCGTCCGGGTTCGATCCCGCAGCGCCGGCGTTCGTCTCCAAGATGAAATTCACGGTGCTGGCCAAGATTCCGATGCTGGCGCGCCTGCGCACCCGGTTTGACGACGCGACCGGCGTGTTCAGAGTCGAGACAGACGCGGGCGCATTCTCCGCCTGCCTGTTCGACGCCGCCGGCCGGGACGCGTTCGCCGCTTGGCTGCAGGATTATCTCGGCGCAGACGCGGCCGGGGCCTTGCGCGTTCTGCCCGCGCCGGGCGCGCATCGCTTTTTCGACCATCCTCAGGGCCATGTGTCGCTGATCAATCTGGCCAGCGTGCGGGATCTCGCCCAGCGCCTCGGCCGCCCCATCGATCCTTTGCGGTTTCGCGCAAACATTTATGTCGAGGGCTGGCCGCCCTGGGCGGAGGACGAAGCGAAGGCGGTCGCGCTCGGCGCGGCCTCGGCCGATGTGTTCAAGCCGATCGTGCGTTGCGCGGCGACCCACGTGGACCTGGAGCGCGGCGTGCGCGACATCGACCTCGTCGGGGAATTGCACCGCCTGTTCGGGCGCACCACATGCGGCGTGTATCTGCACGTGACCGACGGCGCCGCCGTGTCGCAGGGCGACAGCGCTCTCTGCCGGTGACGGCGAAGCGGGCGTCGGCGCCGATCCAATGGGCGGCGGCATGCGATCGACGCGATCGCCGCGCCGTCGTGCGCGTCGCAAATGCGGTTTCAACCTAGCCTCGCGCGGCGCGATCGAGCGGCGACATGGGGGAGCGGCGACATGGGAACGATCCTGGCCCAATCTGAGGCGGCGCCGACTTTGGTGTCGGCCTGGACCGCCGCGCGCCGCGCGCTGGAGGCGGCGGGCGTCGCGCTGCCGGTGTTCGACGCGCGGCTGCTGATCGAAGCGGGCGCCGGCGTGCGCCGGCTGGACATCCTCACCGATCCGCATCGCGCCCTCGACGACGGCCAGATCGGCGCGATCGAGGCGCTGGTGGCGCGGCGCGTCGCGCGCGAGCCGATCAGCCAGATCCTCGGCCGCAAAGGCTTTCGCGGCTTCGATCTCAAGGTGACGCGTGATGTCCTCTCGCCGCGGCCCGAGACGGAACATGTGGTGGAAGCCGCCCTGTCGATGCTCGACCTGCAGGCGCCCGCGACCGTGCTCGATCTGGGCGTGGGGTCGGGCGCGATCTTGCTGGCGATCCTGATGGAGCGGCCGCACGCGATCGGCGTCGGCGTCGACAAGAGCCCCGCGGCGCTGGCCGTAGCGCGGGAGAACGCGGAAGTTTTGGGCCTGGCGCCCCGCGTGCGTCTGCTGGAGGGCGATTGGGGCGCTGGGCTCGACGGCGCCTTCGACGCCATCGTCTCGAACCCGCCCTATGTGCGCAGCGGCGCGATTGGGCTGTTGGAGCCGGAAGTGCACCGCTACGAGCCGCATCTGGCGCTTGACGGCGGCCGCGACGGGCTCGACGCCTATCGCGCGCTCGCCCCGCAGCTGCGCCGCCTGCTTCGGCCCGGCGGCGGTTTCGCGCTCGAGGTGGGTGAGGGTCAGGCTGAGGCGGTATGGGCCCATGTCGCCGCCGTCGGTCTCGAGCCTGACGGGGTGCTCGATGACCTCGCTGGCGTCCCGCGGGTGGTCTATGGACGCGCGCCGCACGCGCCAACGCCGCACGCCTGAACGAAAAAACGGTTGGAGGGGCGGGCGCGAAGCATTATTGTCAGATCAGAAGAAGAGCGGGAGGCCACGGGCGGGCGGTCTCCGGTGGGCTCGGCTTCGATAGCGGACAGCGCATTGCAGCCGCTCTGCCCAGACATGAAGGGGCTGTTGATCTCGGTTACGAAGAATTTGGCCGAGATCGGCGGACGCCGAACACCAGGGCAGGCAAGCGCACCGTGACTTGGTCGTGATGGATGCCGGCGTAAGTGGCGATGGATTGCGTGCGTGCGAGGGCGCGCCCGCACGGAGCGCGCGGCGCGGCCCGCAAACCCAATAGGTGAAGCCTTGATGAAGAGACAGCGTGGCCGAGGGCGCAAGCCCGGTGGCGGACACCAGCCGAACCGGACGTTTGAAAGCAACGGCCCAGAAATGAAGGTGCGCGGCCCGGCGCCGCACATCTATGAAAAATACATGCAGCTCGCGCGCGATGCGCACTCGTCCGGCGATCGAGTCATGGCGGAAAACTATCTCCAGCACGCGGAGCATTATTTCCGCGTGATGCGCGCCATGCAGCCGACTTTCGTGCCGCAACAGACCGACCGCTTCGCGCAGGATTTCGACGAGGACGGCGACGAAGACGCCGCCGAAGCGCAGGACGGCGAGCAGCCGGAAGCCGCAGCCCAGCCGGGTGGAGAGGCGCGCGAGGGCGAGCCCGCCGGCTTCGACGGGGAGCAGGGCCAGGATCAGCGCGATCGATTCAATCGCGGCCCGCGCCGCGGCCGCCGCAATCGCTTCCGCCCGGATGGCGAGCGCCAGAATTACGGCGAGCGGCAAGGGTTCGGCGAGGGCCAACCGCGTTACGAGCAGCGCGGCGAGGGTCAGCGTCCTGACGGGAACGGCGAACGGTTCGAGCGGCGTGAGCCGCGTGAGCCGCGTGAGCCGCGTGAACCCTA
>CAZMRN010000138.1:0-6063 GCA_964568575.1 uncultured Caulobacteraceae bacterium | reverse complement strand
CCACGCTCGCCTCGAACGAGACGACCTCGCCGTCCTTCCACATGCGCGTGACGATGGTTTCGCCGGGAAAGACGGGCGAGGAGAAGCGCACATCGAACGCCTTGATGCGCGTGGGGTCGTAACCGGCGTAGGTTTGCAGCACCGCACGGCAGCAGACGCCGTACGTGCACAAGCCGTGCAGGATCGGCCGATCGAAGCCCGCCATCTTGGCGACATTGGGATCGGAGTGCAGCGGGTTGCGGTCGCCCGAGAGGCGATAGAGCAAGGCCTGATCGGGCCGCGTGGTCAGCGCGCATTCCGCGTCGGGCGCGCGCTGGGGAACCTCATGCGGCGCGGGGCCGCCGGTGGAGGGGCCGCCAAAGCCGCCGTCGCCGCGCGCGAAGGTGGCGCCGGTGAGGGTGACGAGCTTCTCGCCGGTCGCCTTGTCCTTCAGCACCGTGTCGGACCAGATCACCGCGCCCTTGCCGGCGCCTTTGTCGACGATGGCGGTGACGCGCCAATCGGCGAGGATCTCAGCCTCGGTGGGCATCGGCTTGTGCGCCGTCAAGCGCTGTTCGCCGTGCACGACCATCAGATAATTGATGCCGATCGCGCCCGCGTTCCCAGCGCCCCAGGCGGCCACGGTGGCCTGCGTCGGCATCGCCTTGAGCCCGTTTTCGTAAACGAACGGCAATTCGTCGAGATTCATCGGGTCGGCGCCGAGGCCGATGCCCAGCGCATACAGCATCGTCTCGCGCGGGGTGTAGGCGAACGGCTGGTCAAGCCGGCTGAGGGACATGGCCTTGTCGTAGTCGATGGGCATGGCGCTTCCTTCCCGTGTCGGTCGCGCCAGACATAAGCGGCAGCGTGGGGGCGGAACAAGCCGGCGCCGGACGGGATTGCGTGGGGGCCGCTTTCGTGGTTGGAGACGCGCCGATCGATCGACTCCCCCCAATTGGAGCACCCCATGACCAGTATGGGCGCCGGCGAGCAATCGCTTGGTCAAATCCTGTTCTACCGCCAGCTCGAGCCCCTCTCGGTGGAGAAGCACCGCACGCTGGGCGTCAGCCAGGTGGAAAACCCGTTCTCGTTCCTGGCCGAAACCCATCTCGTGCCGCTGACGGTCGATGAGTTCGGCCTGGCGGCGGTCTGCTACCCGATCATCTTCGACACTCAGAGCAAGACTCCGCTGGCGGTGATGGGTCTGCGGCCCGGCATGAACGTGTTTCTCGGGTCAGACGGCTCGCTCGACCCGGAAGTGTATCTGCCGGCCTTTGCGCGCCGGTATCCGTTCTTGCCGATCATCGCCGGCGGGCAGGGGCAACAGGCCCCCGCCGGCGAGGGCGAAGCGGCCGAGCGCGTCGTGGTGTGCATCGACCGCGGCGCGAAAATGATCTCCGGCGCGCCGGAATTGCCGTTCTTCGAAGGCGACCAGCCGTCGAAATACACCCAGGACGCCATCCAGTTCTGCCGCGAGTTCGATATGCTGGCGCGCCGCACGCAGGAGTTCGTGCGTCTGATGGATCAGCACGGCCTATTCGAGCTGACGCCGCTGGCGATTCCGCGCGCCAATCCCGACGGCAGCCCGGCGCAGCCGCAGCGCATCGGCGAATATCTGCGGATTTCGGAGCAGAAGCTGAACGGCCTGCCGCGCGACACCTACATGGACCTGCGCGACCGCGGCGTAAGCGCGGTGATGCACGCGCACCTGTTGTCGCTTGGGCTTTGGCCGAAAATTCTGTCCCGCGCGGCGCGCATCCAGGCCGCTACGCCGCTGGCGTAAGGCTCCCTTCGCAACAAGCCGACGTCGCCTTCTCCCCTTGTGGGAGAAGGTGGATCGACGCGAAGCGTCGAGACGGATGAGGGGTGTTGGCGTGAACGTGCAAAAGAAGTCGCCGTCACCCCTCATCCGTCAGCTTCGCTGACACCTTCTCCCACAAGGGGAGAAGGCGGTGTGCGCTGGAGTTTTTCAGCAAAAGCCAAGCGAGGCGCGACGACCTCAGCGCCGCCAGGTCAGCGTGACGCCGGCGAAGTTTTCTTCCGCGCTGCCGCCGACGCCGGAAATGTCGCGCTGCACATACGCGAACGACGTCTGCACGCCGCCGGCCTCCATCGAGATGCCGGCCTGCATGTCGCCGAGCTCGACGCGGTCCTGCAGGCGAAGGCCGTTGGTGCGGCCGGGCACCGCCACGTCCGGCGCCCAGGTCAGCGCCTGACCGTCCGAGGCGGCGAAGAAATACCAGGTCGGCTGGTCCCAGCTCGGCGTTCGCCACGGGCGCACGACCCGCGCGAGACGCTGGCCGATGCGCGCCTCGACGCCGGCGCGAGCGCTGCCGATGTCGCCGTCGCGATTGGCGAGGATGGCCGCGCGCGGCGCGAGCGCGACATCCCAATTGCCCGCCTGCGCGGCGAACGTGACTTCGTAACGGCGCGGGGCGGCGAACGCCCAATCGCCGCGCGGATCGGGCCGCACGGTGGAGAGCCGAGCGCTGAAATCCTCGCGCGCGGTTAAGGTGAAGAGCGGCGCGGCGTCGGGTTCTGCAAAATCGCTTTCGAAGGCGACGCCCTCGGCGGCGATCGAATGGGGTGCGGCGGCTTCTTCGGCTGTGGCCATCGAAAACGCCAAACTCGACAGGCTGACCAGACCCGCGAAGACAAACGCACGAGCGACCATGGCGTATCTCATAGAATCACGTTGCGCCGCGCCCCTTAACAGAAACTTACTAGACGCACTCGTGGTTCCGGTTTGACGTGAAGTTCAAGGCGGCGGGCGATCCCACACACATCCCGCACGCCAATTGCGCATCCGCGACCCCTTACGCAGACGCCCTAAGAGACCGCTGCATGATCACGACGTCAAGCCAGCGATCGAATTTGTAACCTACGTTCGTCATGACGCCGATCGTGGTGAATCCTGCGCTTTTGTGCAGTGCAATAGAACCGGAATTGGCGCTGTCGCCGATCACCGCGATCACTTCGCGCACGCCGTCTTCCTTCAGCGTATTCAGCAGATGCGCCATCAGGAGCTTGCCGACGCCCTGACGCTGCGATGTCGGCGCGACATAGATCGAGTTCTCGAAGGTGCGGGCGTAGGCCGCGCGCGGGCGAAATTGTTTCGCATACGCAAAACCTAAAACGCGCGTCAGGTCGCGCGTCGGCGACGCCACCAGATAGGGCGCATTGGCCGAAACGACGTCGCTCCACCGCGCCGTGATCTCCTCGAGATCGGGCGGCGTGGTTTCGAACGTGCCTGCGCCCGTCAGCACGTGATGGGCGTAGATCAGCTGCACCGCCTCGAGATCCTGCTGAAAGCAGGGCCGCACAATGATCGACGGCGAACTCATGGATCGCCGCATCCGGCGCAATCGGCCTGCGATTCCCGTTCGATCTGCAGCGTCACATGGCCGATGCCGAAGCGATGGGCGAGATCGTCTGCGGCGTCGCGCAGAAAGGCGTCGTCGCCGCCCTGCGGGCGCACGAGATGGGCCGTCAGCGCCGGCGCGTCGGCGCGCATCGCCCAGACGTGAAGATCATGCACCGCCGTGACGCCCGGCAGGCCGGCAAGATGCGCGCGGACGGCGGCGACGTCGATATGCGCGGGCGCGGCGTCGAGCGAGAGATCAAGCGCATCGCGCAACAGCCCCCACGCGCCCCACAGGATCAGCGCGACGACGGCGACGCTGAGCGCGGAATCGATCCAATCCAGCCCGGTGAAAAAGATCAGCGCGCCGGCGGCGATCACCGCGGCCGACACCGCCGCGTCGGCCATCATGTGCAGATAGGCGCCGCGCGCATTGATGTCGCTGTGGCGCCCGCGCATGAACAGCATCGCCGTGCCGGCGTTGACCGCAACGCCGACCGCCGCCACCGCCATCACCGTGACGGAGGCCACCGGCGCCGGCTCGGCCAAACGGCGTAGGGCCTCCCATCCAATCGCGGCGCACGCCGCCACGAGAATCAGCCCGTTCGCCAACGCCGCCAGCACCGTCGCCTTGCCGTAGCCATAGGTGCGTTGCGGCCCGGCGCGACGGCGCGCGAGCCAAGCCGCGCCGCCGGCCAGCGTCAGGCCCAGCACGTCGGACAGATTGTGGCCCGCGTCGGCGAGCAGCGCGGTGGAGTTCGCCAGCACGCCGGCGGTCGCCTCCGCCGCCACGAAGGCGAGATTGAGCGCGATCGCCGCGCCATAGCGCCAATCCGCGCCAGCCGGCGGGGCGTGGTGGCGATGGCTATGGCCGTGCTCGTGCGCGTGAGCGTGCATCGGCTTGATGTGCGGAAAGCCGCGCCTCTTGCCAAGTGGGCGCCCGCGCCGGGGGATCGCGCGCTTCAGGCCGCCTTGGCGATGAACACCGTGCCTGCGGAATAGCCGGCCCCGAACGAGCAGATGAGCCCCTTGTCGCCCGGTTTCAGATCGTCGGAATGGCGATGGAAGGCGATGATGGAGCCCGCGCTCGAGGTGTTCGCGTACGTATCGAGCACGGTGGGGCTTTCGTCGTCGGTCGCGTCGCGGCCGAGCACGCGCGCGGCGATCAAGCGGTTCATGTTGGCGTTGGCCTGATGCAGCCATATGCGGCGCAGATCGGAGGGCTTCAGCGCCAGCTCGTTCAAGTGCTGGAGGATCAGGTCAGACACCATCGGCACCACCTCCTTGAACACCTTGCGGCCTTCCTGAACGAACAATTTGTCGGGCTTGCCCTCGCCGGACGGATCGGCGCGGTTCAGGAAGCCGAAATTGTTGCGGATATTGTTGGAGAATTGCGTCTTGAGCTTGGTGCCGAGAATGGTCCAGGCGCCTGCCGGCGCCAGATCGGCGCGCTCCACCAGGATGGCGGTGGCCACATCGCCGAAAATGAAATGGCTGTCGCGGTCGCGCCAATTCAAATGGCCCGAGCAGATCTCGGGATTGACGACGAGCACGCTGCGCGCATGCCCCGCGCGGATGAAATCTGCGGCGGTCTGGACGCCGAACGTCGCCGACGAACACGCCACGTTCATGTCGAACGCAAAGCCCTCGACGCCGAGCGCTTCCTGAATCTCGATCGCCATCGCGGGATAGGCGCGCTGCATGTTCGACGCCGCGCACAGCACCGCATCGACGTCCTTCGCCGAACGGCCCGCGCGCGCCAGCGCTTCGTCGGCGGCGGCGACGCCGATCTCGGCCATCACCGAGAGCTGATCATTGCTGCGTTCGGGAATGTCAGGGCGCATGCGCGCGATGTCGAGCACGCCGGCCTTGTCGATGACGTAGCGCGCCTTGATGCCGGAGGCCTTCTCGATGAACTCTTCGCTCGATGGGGCGAGCGCCTGCACCGCGCCGGCGCCGATCTCGGCGGCGTGGGCTTCGTTAAAGGCGGCGACATAGGCGTTGAAGGCTGCGACGAGCTCGGCGTTGGTGATCGCATGCGCCGGGGTGTGGAGCCCGGTCGCGGAAATGGCGACGGCGGCGGTCAAGGGCGTGTCCTCAGAGGCGGGCGGCGCGCAGGCCGCGGGGTCTGGCGGGCCGCTTAGACCTCCGCTCCGGCCCGGTCAATCAAGCCATCTGCGCGCAGGCGTGATGCCGGGGGCAGCCGGTCTCGTGGTCGTTGACCATCCCTACCGCCTGCATGAACGCATAGACGATCACCGGCCCGCAGAACTTGAAGCCGCGCGCCTTGAGGTCCTTCGACAGCCGCACGCTGACATCGGTCTGCGTGGGCGCGGCGCGAAAGTGGGCCCAGGCGTTCTGGATCGGGCGCCCGTCCACGAAATCCCAAAGATAGGCGCTGAAATCCTCGCCGCGCTCGGCCATCGCGCAATAGAGCTGCGCCGATCCGATCGCGGCGGCGATTTTCGCCCGCGACCGGATGATGCCGGGATCGTTCAGGAGGACGGCGATGCGCGCCTCGTCGTAGCGCGCGACGCGTTCGGGGTCGAAGCCGTCGAAGGCGGCCCGCAGCGTCTCGCGTTTGCGCAGGATGGTGATCCAGGCCAGCCCCGCCTGAAATCCGTCGAGCACCAGCTTTTCCCACAAGGCGCGGCTGTCGCGCTCCGGCACGCCCCATTCCTCGTCGTGATAAGCGCAATAAAGCGCGTCGTTCGGATCGACCC
>CAZMRN010000137.1:0-6089 GCA_964568575.1 uncultured Caulobacteraceae bacterium | reverse complement strand
GCGGCGGCAAATCCACCGGGGCGGGGGCGGCGTCGGCCGCAAGCGCCATGAAGCGGCGGGCGGCGATCCGCCAGTCGAGCGTGGCGCGGCGGGCGAGGGCGGCGCGCGATTGGCGGGCCCACAGGGCGTCGTCGGTGAGAATGCGGATCGCGGCTTCCGCGAAGGTCTTGTCGTCGCCGGCGACCGTGCCGGTGATCGCGTGCTCGACGCGTTCGCCGACCGCCCCGACCGGACGCACGACCGCGCCGGCGGTCGTGCGTCGGGCCGGGGCGGTCGGCGCGCCCATCGCCTGCGCCTCCGCCACGGCGAGGCAGAAGGTTTCGCCGGGATCGCCGAGATAGAGCATCGCCCGCATGCTCCCCAGCGCTTCGGCCAGGGCGGGCTTGGCCACCGGCTCACGCATGATGACGCCGGGAACCTGCGCCGCCTCCGCCAAAACGGCGCGCATCGCCGCGCTGCGGGCGCCGCCGGCGGCGTAGACTTGCGGGCCGGAGAAGACGTGCAGCTCGGCGTTGGGCACGGCGGGGCGGATCTTGTCGCGCCAGAGGCGGGTCAGGGGCGCCAGCCCGCGCAAAGGGTTGGACGCGAACACCGCCCGCGGCGGCGGCGTTCCGGCCGCGCGGCGCGTCTCGAGAAAGGCGGTTTCGACCCCGAGCGGGATTTGCGCGCACGGCAAAAGCCGGGCCCAGAACGGCGCGGTCGCGGCGTGCGATGGCCCAGCGAAGACCAAAGTGGGCCGCCGGCCCAGCACCCGCAGCGCGAAGCGCGGCTTGGACAGGAAGGTCGCGGGATTGTGCAGCCAGAACGCCAGCCGGTGCGGATTGAGCGGCACGCGCATGAGGGCGGGATCGCGGTTGGCGATGAACAGGTCGCAGTCGAGCTGGCGCGTGGCGCGCTCGTTGGCGAGGGTTTCGTTCGGCCGCCAGCGCACGCCCGCATGGGTCATGGGGCGGGCGGCGGCGGCGTAGGCGGCGACCTCGGCGCCTTCCTGCGCGAGCGCTTCGGCGAGCGCGATGAAGGCGCTCTCAGCGCCGCCCAGCGGCCGCTCCAGCGGCGTCAGGCCGTCGAACGCGACGCCGGAATCCGCCATCACGATGCGCATCGGCGCCGCTCAGCCGCGCGCTTTGAGCAGGTCGCGAATTTCCGCGAGCAGCTTCTGATCGGCGGTCGGCTCCGGCGGGGGCGCAGGCGCTGCGGCCTCGGCCTTCTTCATGCTGTTCATGCCCTTGATGATCAGGAACAGCACCCAGGCGACGATGATGAACTTGATCAACGCATTGATGAACTTGCCGTAATTGATGGCGACTTCGGGCTTGGCGGCGACATAGGCCGGCCCGCCCTCGACGCCGACGGCCGGCGTCGCCTGCTGCAGCACGATCTTGAGCGTGGAGAAATCGATGCCGGCCAGCATCAGCCCGATCGGCGGCATGATCACGTCATCCACCAGGGACGAGACGATCGTCCCGAACGCCGCGCCGATGATCACGCCGACTGCAAGATCCACGACATTGCCGCGCATCGCGAAATCGCGGAACTCTTTGAGCATTTCTGGACCTCTCTGTGCGGCCGCGGCGCTTGAAGCGCGCTTGCGCCCTCCGCTAAAGTCGACCGGCGGGGAATGCAACCTCCCGCTCCTGGCCGCACGGCCCAAGCGTTGCGACGCGCGGGCCACCGCGCCTCAAAAAGGTGTGCGGCGGATGCGCAGCATGACGGCGGTTGCGGCCGTGGCGCCGCTCTTGTGCGCCGGCGCGGCGTTCGCGCAGGAGAGCGCCGAGCCCGGCCTGCGCGTCAGCGGCTCGGTGCGGCTACGCGCGGAAACCATCGCCAATGCGCCGCGCGCGGGCGTCACGCCCTCAGACGACCTGCTCAATCTGCGGACGCGGATTTTCGCCGAGACCGACGCCGGCGGCTGGACCATCGGGGGCGAGTTCTATGACAGCCGCGTCTTTGGCGCCGACGACGATTCTACGGTCACCACCAACGAGGTGAACGCAGCGGAGCTCGTGCAGCTTTATGCGCGGCGGCCCTTTGCAGCGGGCGCCGTCGACGGGGCGGTGCAGATCGGCCGCTTCATGGTCAATCTCGGTTCGCGCCGTCTGGTGGCGGCCGATGATTTTCGCAACACCACGAATGGCTATACCGGCGTGCGGATCGATCTCGAGCGCGGCGGCGTTAGCCTGGCTGCGATCGCCGTGTCTCCGCAGGCGCGCCGTCCCGACGACGCCGAAAGCTTGCGCGACGCCGATGTGCGCTTCGATCACGAAAGCGC
The DNA here is from genome assembly GCA_964568575.1 of uncultured Caulobacteraceae bacterium. Classification (GTDB taxonomy): domain Bacteria; phylum Pseudomonadota; class Alphaproteobacteria; order Caulobacterales; family Aquidulcibacteraceae; genus RI-43. Next base: position 3,820 of record CAZMRN010000137.1, on the reverse strand, counting down.
GGCCCTGCAAGTCTTCGGCGGCGTGTGGACCTGGGCGCTCGCGCCTGCGGGATCGTCGCTGCAAGGGTCCTACTTTTATGTCGTCGAGCGGGATCGCAGCGGGAGCCAGACGCGCGATCGCCGGCTGCATACGGCGGGGCTGCGCGCCTTTCGCGACCCCGCGCGCGGCGCCTGGGACCACGATGTCGAAGGCTTTCGGCAATGGGGAGAGATCAGCGTCAGCGCAGCGCCCGACGCGCCCCGCCAGGACGTCGCGGCCTGGTTTCTCCATGCCGAGATCGGGCGCACCTGGGACGCGCCGTGGCGCCCGCGCCTGTCGCTTGAATACGATGTCGCCAGCGGCGACGAGCCCGGCGGCGACTTTGAGCGCTTCGATACGTTGTTCGGCATGCGCCGCTCGGAAATCGCGCCGTCCGGGCTCTACAACGCCGTCGGTCGCGCCAACCTTGCGGGCCCGGCGGTGCGGTTCGAGGCGCAGCCCGATCCGCGCTGGGACCTGATGGCCGTCTGGCGGGGTCTGGCGCTGGACTCGCGCTTCGACGCCTTCTCGACGACCGGCGTGCGCGATGCGTCAGGCGCGGCGGGCGTCGACGCCGGCGAGCAGGTCGAGGTGCGCGTCCGCGCCTGGATCGTTCCGGACCGCGTGCGCCTGGAAGGCGCTGTGGTGCATCTCGACAAGGGCCCGTTCTTCGCCCGCGCGCCCAATGCGAATGACGGCGGCGACACGTTCTATTCCGTGCTGGACCTGACCTATTCCTTCTAACGCTCCCCGGAAACGGCGAAGCCGTTATCCGGGGCCTAGCTTTGAAGGGCGCGTCCTTCTGCGCTGGGCCCCGCATAAGCGCTGCGCGCTTTGCGGGGAGCGGGGCATAGCCGCTCCTGGGAAACGGCGAAGCATTTATCTGGGGCCCAGCCCTGGAGGGCGCACCCATCTCGGCTGGGCCCCGCATAAGCGCTCCGCGCTTTGCGGGGAACGGGGCATAGCCGTTCCCCGGAAACGGCGGAGCCGTTATCCGGGGCGCAGCCTAGAAGGGCGCGCCCATCTCCGCTGGGCCCCGCATAAGCGCTGCGCGCTTTGCGGGGAACGGGGCATAGCCGCTCCCCGGAAACGGCGAAGCATTTATCCGGGGCCCAGCCTAGAAGGGCGCGCCCATCTCCGCTGGGCCCCGCATAAGCGCTGCGCGCTTTGCGGGGAACGATTAGAGCAAGCGCGGATAGAGATCTTCCCAGTGCGGGTTCATCTCTTCAATGAGGGCGATCTTCCAGGCTCTGCGCCACTTCTTGATCTTTTGCTCGCGGTCGTAGGCTGCCGCGACGCTGTCGTGCGCCTCGAACCAGACGAGGCGCGTCACGCCGTATTTGCTCGTGAAGCCTGGGAGAAGGCCTTCGCGATGCTCGTGCGCGCGCCGCAGCAGATCGCGCGTCGAGCCCGTGTAGAGCGTGCCGATGCGGCCGCTAGCGAGGATGTAGGTCCACCCGCCGGCCTCTTGGCGCATGTGTCCGTCACTCCTCAGCACACGCTCCCCGGAAACGGCGGAGCCGTTATCCGGGGCGCAGCCTAGAAGGGCGCGCCCATCTCCGCTGGGCCCCGCATAGGCGCTCCGCGCTTTGCGGGGAACGGGGGATGCGCTCTCCGCCGCTCCCCGGAAACGGCGAAGCATTTATCCGGGGCCCAGCCCTGAAGGGCGCGCCCATCTCCGCTGGGCCCCGCATAAGCGCTTCGCGCTTTGCGGGGAGCGGCTAATCGGTGTCGACGCCGCCATTGACGGCCATGCGCAATTCTTTGCCGGGCTTGAAGAACGGCACGCGCTTGGTCGGCACGGCGACGGATTCGCCGGTGCGCGGATTGCGGCCTTGGCGCGGATCGCGCACGCGCACCGAGAAGGCGCCGAAGCCGCGCAACTCGACGCGGCGGCCTTCGATCAGGGCTTGGCTCACATCCTCGAACAGGCACTCGATCGCGCGCTCGACCTTGGCGGCGGGCAGATGCCGGAAGTCGTGTTGCAGCCGTGCGATCAGTTCCGATTTCAGCATGGCGCGCCCCCGCCGGCGGGATGGACGGCCCGCAACGTCATGTTGCATCGACATGGGCTGGGCGCCAAGCGGGGAAGTCGCTGATTCAAAAAGAAATAGGGCCGGCCTCCCGGCGTGCGGGAAACCGGCCCTTCTGTAATCGACGCTTCAATCAGGACTTGGTCGTGCGCTCCTTCAGCGCTGCGCCCAGGATGTCGCCCAAAGACGCGCCGGAATCGGAGGAGCCGAACTTGCCGATGGCTTCCTTTTCGTCAGCCAATTCCATCGCCTTGATCGACAGCGACACCTTGCGCGAGGCCTTATCGAAGGCGGTGACCATGGCGTCGATGCGGTCGCCCTTGGCGAAGCGTTCGGCGCGCTGCTCGGAGCGATCGCGCGACAGATCCGATTTGCGGATGAAGCTGCGCAGCGCGTTGTCTTCGCCGAACGCGACCTCGATGCCGCCGGAGGTGACGTCGACGATCTCCACCGTGAGAATCTGACCGCGGCGGAATTCCGCGCTCGACATCGGATCGTGCGCGGCCTGCTTGATGCCGAGGCTGATGCGCTCCTTTTCGACGTCGACGTCGAGCACGCGCGCCTTGACCACGTCGCCCTTGTTGTAGCGCGCCAGCGCTTCTTCGCCTTGCGCGTCCCAGGCGATGTCGGACAGGTGCACCATGCCGTCGAGCTCGGGCGTGAGGCCGATGAAGAGGCCGAACTCGGTGATGTTCTTCACTTCGCCCTCGATCACGGAATCAACCGGATGATCGGCGAGGAATTGCTCCCAGGGATTGGCCTGAACCTGCTTGATGCCAAGCGAGATGCGGCGCTTGTCGCCGTCAACATCGAGCACGAGCACGTCGACTTCCTGGCTCGTCGACAGGATTTTCGAGGGGTGAGCGTTCTTCTTGGTCCAGCTCATTTCCGAGACGTGGACGAGGCCTTCGACGCCCGGCTCCAACTCCACGAAGGCGCCGTAATCGGTGATGTTCTTGACCACGCCTTCGCGCACTTCGCCTTCCTGCAGCTGGCCGACGATTTCGGCGCGTTCGGAGGCGCGGCTTTCTTCCAGCACGGCGCGGCGAGACACCACGATGTTTCCGCGCGCGCGATCCATTTTCAAGATTGCGAAAGGCTGCACCACGTTCATCAGCGGGCCGACGTCGCGGACGGGGCGGATATCGACCTGGCTGCCGGGAAGGAAGGCGGTGGCGCCGCCGAGATCGACGGTGAAGCCGCCCTTCACGCGGCCGACAAGCGCGCCCATGACGGCGTCGCCGGCGGCGAAATTCTTCTCAAGCCGCGTCCAGGCTTCTTCGCGGCGCGCCTTCTCGCGGCTGACCACGGCGTCGCCCAGCGCGTTCTCGATGCGGTCGAGATAGACTTCCACGATGTCGCCGACCTTCGGCGCGGCGGTGTTTTCTTCGGTGATGAATTCCCGCAGCGGGATGCGGCCTTCGGTCTTCAGGCCGAGATCGACGACGACGAAATCATGCTCCAGCGCCACGACTGTCGCCGGGATGACCCGCCCCTCCATCATGCCTCGCGCGCCGAGGCTTTCGTCCAACAAGCTTGCGAAATCGTCGCGCGACGGGTTCAGGGCGAGTGCGGATGACATAGAGATGCAGTGCTCCAACAAGTTCAGGCCGACCGGTTGGCTCCGGCGGTCTCGGCCCCACTATGGGGCCGTCCGATGCGTGATCTGGCCAAGGCGTGGGGCGATCGTCCACGACGCAGTGCGCCGCCCCGGCAGGGCGCCGGGCGGCCTTGGTCAGGGCTCGTATAAGTAGTCCGGCCCGCCGCT
>CAZMRN010000136.1:1113-6104 GCA_964568575.1 uncultured Caulobacteraceae bacterium | reverse complement strand
GCTTCATCGATTGCGGACCGACCGTGATGACCATGCGCTGGGTGTTCGACGCGCTGTTCGACGATTGCGGCGAATGCCTCGATCGCGCCGTCGCGCTGTCGCCCTTGTCGACGCTTGCGCGCCACGCCTGGGCTGATGGAACGGGCTTTGATCTTTTCGCCGATCAGAAACAATCAGAAGACGCGATCGGCGCCTTCGCCGGCGCCCGCGAGGCGGCCGGATACCGTGCGTTCTGCGCCGACGCTGAAAACGCCTGGATCGCGCTGCGCGACTCGCACATCGCCGCGCAGCGCCCGACGCCGCTATCCCTCGCCGCGGCGATCATGCGGCAAAACCCGATCGGCCTTGCGCATATTCGGCCGTTCGAAACCCTGTGGCGCATGACGGCGCGCCATTTCCGATCGCCGCGCCTGCGCCAGGTGTTTGCGCGCTTCGCCACCTATTGCGGCTCGTCGCCGTTCGCGGCGCCGGCGACGCTTGCGCTGATCGCCCATGTCGAACGCCTCGGCGTGTGGAGCGTTGAGGGCGGCATGCGCGCGCTCGCGGCGGCGCTCGCCGATCTCGCGGCGCGCCAGGGCGCACGCTTGCGCTATGATTGCGAGGCGTCCGAGATCATGCTTGCGCGCGGGACGGTCTCCGGCGTGCGCCTGCGCAGCGGCGAGCGGATCGAGGCCGACGTCGTGGTGTTCAACGGCGACGCCGACGCGCTGGCGCAAGGCCTGTTGGGCGAACACGCCCGCCGCGCCGTCGTCAGCGCGCCGGCGCGCAGCCTCTCGGCGCTGACCTGGGCAGGCTGCACACAGGCGCAGGGCTTCCCGCTCGACCGGCACAGCGTGTTTTTTTCCGACGATTACGCCGCCGAATTTCGCGACTTGAAATCGCGCCCGCCCCGCGCGCCGAGCATCTATGTCTGCGCGCAGGATCGCCCGCGCGCCGCAGCGGACGGTGCGCCCGAACGCCTGTTCATCCTGGTGAATGCGCCGCCGCGCGCGCTTCACGCCGACGAGGTCGACACATGTCAAGCGAACGCCTTCGCGCATCTGGCCCGTTGCGGCCTGACGATCGACCCTCTCGCGATGACGAAAACGACGCCGCGCGACTTCGAGACGCTATTTCCCGGGACGAGCGGGGCGTTGTACGGGGCGCCGACGCACGGGTGGCGGGCGACGTTTCGGCGCCCGGGCGCGCGCTCGGCGATTCCGGGTCTTTATCTGGCGGGGGGCAGCGTGCATCCGGGGCCAGGCGTGCCGATGGCGACGCTGTCGGGGCGATTGGCTGCGCAGAGCATTCTGACGGATGGCGTTTCGACGCGCCCGTTCCGCAAGGCGGCTATCGCTGGCGCTATATCGACGCCACAAGCGATGACGGCGCTCACCGACTGACGATCATCGTTCTCGTCGGCAGCGTATTTTCCCCCTATTATCGCTGGTCGCGCACGAAAAATCCGTGGGCGCATTGCGCGATGAACGTGGCGCTTTACGCGCCGCGCAAGCATTATTGGGCGATGACGGAACGCGGCGCGCGGGATGTTTCCGCATCGTCGCACGCAATCGCCATCGGGCGCAGCGCAGCGCAGTGGGACGGTTCGGCGATGCATCTGCGCATCGACGAAACCGCAGCGCCCTTGCCCGGCCCGATCCAGGGCGAAGTCACCGTCACACCGACGACGATCTCAGACGCAGCCTTTGCGCTGGACGACGCGCGCAAACATTGGTGGCGTCCGCTTGCGCCGCATGCGCGCGTCGATGTGCGTTTCGCCAAGCCCGCCTTGGCGTGGCGCGGCGCCGCCTATTGCGACATGAATTGGGGCGACGAGCCGCTCTCGACCGCGTTCCGCGCGTGGCATTGGCAGCGCGAACACATGCCGGACGGCGCCCTCGTTCACTACGACATCGCTCCGCGCCGCGGCGCGCCGCGCCTCATCGCCCTGCGCTACGATTCGCAAGGGCGCGCGCATGCCTGCGCGGCGCAGGATGCGCAAGCCTTGCCTGGAACATTCTGGCGCGTGTCGCGAATTGCGCGCGGCGACGCCCGCCTCGTCAAGACGCTCGAGGATACGCCCTTCTATGCGCGCAGCGCGCTGGCGGGCGCGCACGGCGATATCGTGCACGAAACCGTATCGCTGGACCGCTTCGATCAGCCGATCGTTCAGGCGATGCTACCGTTCCGGATGCCCCGGCTCGTCCTTCGGCGGTGAGGGCTTCGGCTTGCGCCGCACCGACCAGAACTCATAACCGGCCCAGGCGAGCACGACGCCGTTGAAAATGATCAGTTCAAGGATGAACAGCGTGTTCGCACTCATGGCCGCACCTCGCCGTGGCCAAGAAAGCCTAGCGCGGCGCGCGCGCTAGGCAAGGCGGCGCGGTCTGTTTTCGAGCGCCGCGAACAACATCAGCACCCACGCCGCGCCCTGCGCATCGCTCTGGCGCCGCGGCGGCGGCGTCGCGCACAGCGCATCGACAAGGAATTGCGTCTCGGGCAGCGCCGGCGCCGTCAGATCGGCGCCGCGCACTGGCGCCATCGCCTGCAGCGCGAGGACCGCCTTGCGCCATCCCGGCGTCACCGCACGGCGCGACACGGAATCGTAGCCCTGGCGCGCGACCTCGTCGCCGATCGCCGCATAGAGCCGCCGCGCCGCGCGGATCGCCGGCCGATAGGCGCCGCCCAATCCCTCGATGCCGGCGTCGGCGCGCGCATAAAGCGCATCGGCGGCCGCCAACAGGCGCTGGACCACCTGCGCCAGTTCGGGGCAGAAGCGGGGCGCGGCGAGCCAGGCGTCGGGATCGAGCCCGGCCGCGCGCATCCACTCACGCGGCAAATAAAGCCTGCCGGCGCGCGCATCCTCACCGACGTCGCGCGCGATATTGGTCATCTGCATCGCCGCGCCGAGATCGCAGGCGCGGGCGACGAGATGCGGATCGCGCGCGCCCATCAGCGCCGCCATCATCGCCCCGACCGCACTCGCCACGCGCGCAGCGTAGGCGTGTAGATCGCTTTGCGTTTCGACCTGGCGCGCCTGCGCATCCCAACCGAGCCCCTCGAGCAGCGCATCGAACGGCGCGCGCGGAATGGCGAAGCGCTCCACCGCATCGGCCAGCGCGCGATCGATCGCGAGATCGGCCGGCGCGCCGGCGAACACCTTGTCGAGGCGCGTCTGCAGGTGGGCGATCGCCGCCAAGCCGCGTCCGTCGACATCGACGAGATCGTCGGACAGGCGGCAAAATCCATAAAGCGCATAGGCGCCGCTGCGGATTCGATCCGGCAACAGCATCGACGCCAGATAGAAGGATCGCGATCCGGTGCGGATCATCTGGCGGCACGCGGCCAGATCGGCCGGCGTCGCGCGCTCAGGAACGAGCAAGGTCGGCTGCATGGGGCACCACCGCATCGAGCACGCGCGCCGACGACAACACGCCCGGCACGCCGGCGCCAGGATGCGTTCCCGCGCCGACCAAAAACAAGCCCGGCACGTCGCCGCTGCGATTGTGCGGACGGAACCACGCGCTTTGCGTGAGGATCGGCTCGAAGCCGAATGCAGCGCCTTTCTCGGACAACAGAACGTCGCGAAAATCCATCGGCGTCATCACGGCGGAGGTGACGATATCGCCGCGCAGGCCGGGCAGCACGGTGGCTTCGAGGCGCGCTTCGATCGCGCGGCGATAGGGCTCGGCCTCGGTGCGCCAATCGATCGCGCCATCGAGATTCGGCACGGGCGACAGGGCGTAGAACGCATCGCATCCTTCGGGCGCGAGGCGCGGATCGGTCGCGGTCGGGCGATGCAGGTAAAGGCTCATATCCGGCGCGAGCCGCTTGCGGGCGAAGATGTCCTTGATCAGGCCGCGATAGCGCGGGCCAAGCACGATCGTGTGGTGCGCGACGGCGTCGGCGCGCCGGCGCACGCCGAAATACCAGACGAACAGGCTCATCGAATAACGCGACCGACGCAGGCGCTGCGTCGTGATCGGGTTTTGCGCCGCCTTCGGCAGCAGATTGAGATAGGTGTGCGCCGCATCCGCGTTGGACACGACGATGTCTGCGGCGATCGTTTCGCCCGATTGCAAACGGGCGCCCGCCGCGCGCCCATCGGCGATGAGGATCTCGGCGACGTCGGCGTTGCAGCGAATGCGGCCGCCTTGCCCAGCGATCAGCGATTCCAGCCCCCGCACCAGCGCGCCCGTGCCGCCCATCGCAAAATGCACGCCATGGGCGCGTTCGAGGTGGTTGATCAGGCAATAGACCGAGGTCGTGCTGAACGGATCGCCGCCGACGAACAGCGGATGAAAGCCAAGCGCGATGCGCAGGCGCGGATTGCGGATGTAGTGCGACACAAGCCCGTGCACGCTGCGCCAACCGCCGAGGCGCAACAAATCCGGCGCGACGCGCGCCATCGCACGCCAATCGTCGAAGCGCGCATGGCCCAGGCGCTCGAAGCCGATGCGGTAGATGTCGGCGCAATGCGCCAGGAAGCGGTCGTATCCGGCGACGTCGCCTGGCGCGATGCGCGCAATTTCGCGCCGCATCGCATCATGGTCTGCGTAGCAGGTGACGGTCTCGCCGTCGTCGAAGACGAGGCGATAGAACGGATCCATCGCGCGCAGGTCGATGTCGTCGGCGAAGCGGCGCCCGCACAGCGCCCACAAATCCTCGAACAGGAACGGGGCCGTGATGATGGTCGGCCCGCAATCGAAGGTGAAGCCGTCCTGCTTGAGCACATAGGCGCGCCCGCCGCAGGCGTCGCGCCGCTCCAGCACGGTGACGCGATAGCCGCGCGCGCCGAGGCGCACGGCCGCCGCCAAGCCGCCGAAGCCGGCGCCGATCACGATCGCATGGGGTCGGCGGTCCTCCGCCGGCGCGTCGTGGGCGCGCTTGGCTTCAAGCGTCAACATGCATGGACACTTAAGCTGGCCGCGCTGCTTGACACAAGCGGTCTATGCGGCCAGCGCGCGGAGAATTGCGGCGGCGACCGCCTCCGGCTGCTCCTCATGCGCCAG
>CAZMRN010000136.1:310-1103 GCA_964568575.1 uncultured Caulobacteraceae bacterium | reverse complement strand
CGGGGGCCACCTCGACGCGCACATCGGGGGCGAGCGCGGCGACCTCGTGCGCCGCCGAGACCGGTATCGCGCGGTCGCGCTCGGCCGCGAGCAAGGTCAGACGCGTCTGCAGCCGCGGCAATTCTTCCCGCAGGGCGACGAGGTCCCAATGCGCCATGAGCGCGATGGTCGCGCGCAGATGGCGATGGGTCGTCAGCAGCGCGCGATACTGCGCCGCCGCCTCCGCGCTGACATGCGAGCCGGTGCTCGCCAAGAGCCGCGCGATGGCGCCCGGCTGCGCCGCGCGCAAGCCGAACAGCGCGATCATTGCGGGATTGTAAAACAACGCGCGCGCCATGAACGGCGCCCAGGCGCCGAACGCGCCGGGAAACGGCAACAGCGCCGCATTGAGCCCGATCACGCCGCGCGGCAAAGCCATGCCGTCGAGCGCGCAGCGCACCGCGATCGCGGCGCCCGCGGAGTGGCCGATGATCGCATCCGGCGTTTCATCGATCTCTCGCAGCACGCGCTGCACCCGCGCTGCGACATGCGGCAACGCCATGTGCGCGGCGCGCTCGGGCGCTTCGGTGAACCCGTGGCCCGGGAGATCGACCGCGATGACGCGGTGCGTGCGCGCCAGCAGCGGCGCAAGATCGCGCCAGGAATGCGTCGCCGCGCCTGTGCCATGCAGCAACAAAAGACGCGGACCCTCGCCCATCGCCTGCACATGCCATTGCGCGCCGTCGATCGCGATGAAGCGGCTCGCGTCGCGATTGGGCCAGTTCGCGCCCTCCACCGCCCAATCCGGCGCTGC
>CAZMRN010000136.1:0-233 GCA_964568575.1 uncultured Caulobacteraceae bacterium | reverse complement strand
CGAAGGGCAGCGGCGCATAGGCGGCGTCCATCGCGTGCGCAAGCGCGCGCGCATCGCCGCGATCATGCGGCGCGCAATCGATGACGACCGCATCGACCAGCGCCGCGCGCAACGCAGCCGCTGCGGCGCGCGCGTCCTGGTCGCCGACGGCGCGGCCTTTGGTTCCGTCGCGCGCGCCATTGCCGCGCCCGTCGCTCAACACGACGATCAGCGGCGTGCGGCCCTTGCTGCGC
>CAZMRN010000135.1:0-6145 GCA_964568575.1 uncultured Caulobacteraceae bacterium | reverse complement strand
TGGCTCGCCGCAGGGCTCAGCCTGGGCGTGGGCGCCGTGATCAGCCTGCCGGTCGCGCCGGCCGCCGCGTGGGCGGTGCTGCTGGCGAGCCTCGCCGCAGGGCAGCCATCCGGGGCTGCGCAATTGGCGCGCGGAAAGACTTCCCCTATGTAGCGCACGCCGCACGCCTGCGCTTTGGGTCTCCAGCGTGCGGCTTGGAGTGTGACATGGGTCTTCGCATCGCCGTCGTCGGCGCCACGGGCAATGTGGGCCGCGAGATGCTCAACATCCTCGCCGAACGGGAATTCCCGGCCGACGAGGTCGCCGCCATCGCGTCGCGCCGCTCGATCGGCGTCGAGGTTTCCTATGGCGACAAGACCCTGAAATGCAAAGATCTCGAAACCTTCGACTTCGCCGGCTACGACCTTGCCCTGATGAGCGCGGGCGGCTCGGTGTCGAAGGAATGGTCGCCGCGGATCGGCGCGCAGGGCTGCGTCGTCATCGACAATTCCTCCGCCTGGCGCATGGATTCGCGCGTGCCGCTCATCGTGCCGGAAGTGAACCCGGATGCGGTGGCCGACGTGGCCAATCTCAACATCATCGCCAACCCGAATTGCTCGACCGCGCAACTCGTCGTGGCGCTGAAGCCGCTGCATGACCGCGCGACGATCAAGCGCGTCGTCGTCGCCACCTATCAATCCGTCTCCGGAAAGGGCAAGGAGGCGATGGAGGAATTGTGGACGCAGACGCGCGCGATTTTCGTCAATGACGAGATCGTCAAGGAGCAATTCCCCGCGCAGATCGCCTTCAACGTCATCCCGCACGGCGGCGATTTCATGGAAGACGGCTACACCACCGAAGAGTGGAAGATGGTCGTCGAAACCAAGAAAATCCTCGATCCGAAGATCAAGCTGACCGCGACGAGCGTGCGCGTTCCCGTGTTCGTCGGCCATTCCGAGGCGGTGCATATCGAGTTCGAAAAGCCGATCTCCGACGACGAGGCGCGCGATCTCTTGCGCGAATCGCCGGGGCTTCTGGTGATCGATAAGCGCGAGGACGGCGGCTACATCACGCCGGTCGAGGCGGTCGGCGAATACGCGACCTATGTGTCGCGCATCCGCGTCGATCCGACGGTCGAGCACGGCCTTGCGCTGTGGGTGGTCAGCGACAATCTGCGAAAAGGCGCTGCGCTCAATGCGGTGCAGATCGCGGAATTGATGCTCAATCGCGGCCTGTTCCGCCGACTTGCGGCCTGACGGCCTGCATCGCCGCGCCCGCGGCGCCACGGAGCCCTCATGACCGCCTCGCCTGCGCCATTGAGCGCTGACACGCGCGCCGGACTCGCGGCCGCGTTCGGCGCGTACGCCCTATGGGGCGTGTTGCCCGGCTATCTCAAGCTGATGAACGCGGTCGATGTGCGGGAGATCCTCGCGCAGCGCATCGTGTGGACCATCCCGGCCGTGCTGGCGGCGATCGCCATCTTCGGCGGCGGCCTCGCCAAAAGCCTGCGCGATGTGCGCGCGGGCTTTTCGCCGGCGGCGTTCTGGCCGCTCTGCGGATCGGCCGCGCTGATCGCGTTCAATTGGGCGGTGTTTCTCTGGGCCGTTCAGAACGACCGCGTGATCGAATCGAGCCTCGGCTATTTTCTCAATCCGCTGGTCAATGTGGCGCTCGGCGTGCTGCTGCTCGGCGAAAAATTGCGCCGCATGCAAACCATCGCCATCGCGTGCGCGGCGCTCGGCGTTGCGGTGCAGGCGTTCGCGCTCGGCCATGCGCCATGGGTGAGCCTGGCGCTGTGCTTCTCGTTCGCCTTCTACGGGCTGATCCGCAAGCGCACGGCGGTGACCGCGGCGGCCGGGCTGCTGGTCGAGACGCTGATCCTGGCGCCGTTCGCGATCGGCGCCCTGATGTGGCTTGCGGCGCGCGCGCCGCTGAACTTCGGCGCCGACCCCTGGCTGACGCTGTGGCTGCTCCTGTCGGGAGTGGTGACGGCCGCGCCGCTGATCCTGTTCGCGCTGGCGGCGCGCCGCCTGCGGCTGTCGACGATGGGCGTGATCCAATTCCTTGCGCCGAGCATGCAATTCGCCATCGGCGCCGCGAGCGGCGAACCGCTGACGCCGCTGCGGTTGGCGAGTTTCGCGGTCATCTGGATCGGGCTCGCTTTGTTCGCCTATGACGCCGCGCAGCGCGAGGCGGCTTAGCGCGGCAACGCAGCCAAAACCGCATCGCCCATCGCTTGCGTCGAGAGCGCGCCGCCGAGATCGCGCGTGCGCGCACCGGCGTCGAGCGCTGCACGCACCGCCGCCTCGACCGCATCGGCCGCTTCCGGCATGCCCAGCGACGACCGCAGCGCCATAGCGAGCGACAGGATCGCCGCGATCGGATTGGCCACGCCCTGCCCCGCGATGTCGGGCGCCGAGCCGTGCACGGGCTCGTAAAGCCCCGGCTTTCCCGCATCGCCGAGCGCGGCGGACGGCAACAGCCCGATCGAGCCCGTCAGCATGGCGGCCTCGTCGCTCAGCAGATCGCCGAACAGATTGTCGGTGACGATCACGTCGAATTGCTTCGGCGCCTTGACCAATTGCATCGCGCAATTGTCGGCGAGGATGTGTTCGAGCCTGACGTCGGCATACTCCGCCGCGTGCAGCGCCGTGACTTCCTCGCGCCACAACAGCCCGGTCTCCATCACGTTCGACTTTTCCGCCGAATGCACCACGCCTTTGCGCGTGCGCGCCGCTTCGAACGCCACCCGCGCCACGCGCTGGATTTCCGCGCTGGTGTAGACCTGCGTGTCGACGGCGCGGCGGCCGCCGTCCGGCAGCATCTCGACCCCGCGCGGCTGGCCGAAATACACCCCGCCGGTCAGTTCGCGTACGATCAGAATGTCGAGCCCGGCGACAAGCTCCGGCTTCAAGGGCGAGGCGTCCGCGAGCGCGGAAAAGCACAGCGCAGGGCGCAGATTGGCGTACACCGCCATCGCCTGACGCAGGCGCAAGAGGCCGGCCTCAGGTCGCAGATGCCGCGCGACGCCGGCCCATTTGGGCCCACCGACCGCGCCCATCAGCACCGCATCCGCCGCGCACGCGGCGGCGATGGTGGCGTCCGAAATCGGCGCGCCTTCCGCATCGAGCGCAGCGCCGCCGAACGCCGCAACGTCAACCTGCAGCGGCGCGTCGAGCGCATCGAGCACGCGCCGGGCCTGTGCGATCACTTCCGGGCCGATGCCGTCGCCGGGAAGAAGCAGAACGGTTTTGCGGGATGAGCGGGTCATGGGCTGTCGTCTCACGCGAGGAGCGCGCCGGTGTCAATCACTGGACCGACGAGGCTCGTTTCTCACCGATCGTTAACCCTGAAGAATTACCCACGCCCGCACAGGTGGGAAAACGACATGGCGACCACAAAGGGATCTCGCAATCTAGCGATGATCCGAGACAGCGGCTCAACTGCGCGTGTGCTCAATCTTGCGCTCGTTCACGAGCGACACGGCGACAGCGATGAGTACAAGAACAAGCCGCTTCTTCATACACGATTGCTGAATCGTGCAATTATCCTGAAGCACGCCGTGCGCATCAATGAGCGAGATCTATTCGTAAACGCGCCCGCTACGGCAACGAAAATCATCATCCCGTTTTCCGCGTCGGAGCTGCAGCTCGGCGGTCGCTCACTGCTGTTCGGTGAACGCAGTTTCGAACGTACGTTTTACAGCCTGAGCGGCATTGATGATCCGGCGCTGTTGGAGCGGGATTTCGAGGTCCTTCGCCTTCTCAATACCCTGCCTTCGTTCGACCCTTACCTGATGCGTGAACGACTGCGTCAAAACGGCTTCGATCCTGGCCGTTGCTACTTTGAACTGTCCGTGGCCGACATCGCGCAAATGCGCGCCTTCGTGGCGCGCGAAATCGGTCAACTTGTGAACATCGCGTTCGCTAATGGCGGCGGCAGCGCGCGAGACTTGACGACGCGCCTCGCGGACAAGCTCATGACGGACGAGTCCGCGAACGCGCTTGACCCGTTGCGCCTGGCGTTGGACTTGTCTGAGGCGGACTATCGCGAGGGCGTTTTCTCGTGGAAGGGCTTTCTCTATTACAAGTGGCTATACGCCCAAATTGAACCGCGCCTGGAAGGGCTTGCGCGAAAGATGCTCTCGGTCCGTGTGACGGACCTTGACGCCGAGGCGCGCGCACAATTGAAGGATATCCGTGAACGCATCGTGGGATTGATGCACATCGCCGCCCAAAAAGTGTCGGCGACACTGATGTCATATGGATTGGCGTTCACCACGCTGATCGAAGGCCGACCAAAAGAATTTCGGGATTTTCTGTTGCGCGCGCCGGAGCTGTTCATCCCCATTGGCGAGGCCGTCGGCGTTTTGCAGCACATCGAGACATTTTGGAATTATCGCTTTCCGCCAGGATCGCCGCCGATCCTGAGCATGGATGAAGCTTTTGAGATTTTCTGCGATTTCGACATTACGCTGGGCTGCATGAGCGTTCTTCAGGCCGGCAATGCGTCGGGCATGCAGTTTCTCGATTGAGCGTCTCTAGGACCGCCAGCGACGCGCGCGCCCTAGAACCGCACAAGGGCGGTCTTTGGTTTCGCCAAGACGCGCGGCGGTCGACGGACTTCATTCGCGCCCCGCAGAATTAAAGATGGGGGCCGGAAGAAAAGAAACCTTCAGCCTGCGCCACACGGCCAGACATGGTCGAGCGGCGACCGCGCGCAAAAGAAATGGTGGGCGCGACAGGGATCGAACCTGTGACCCCCACGATGTCAACGTGGTGCTCTCCCGCTGAGCTACGCGCCCGGCCATATCGAGGGGGAACGCTCGTATAGCGAGCGCCGGGCGCGGTCACAAGGCCGCATGCGGCGGCGCGTTCAGGCCGCGATCACGCGCTCGACCTCGGCCACCAGATCCTTGAGGTGGAACGGCTTGGACAGGACCTTGGCGTCCTTGGGCGCCTGGCTGGCCTGAGACAGGGCCACGGCGGCGAAGCCGGTGATGAACACGATCTTGAGCCCGGCATCCTTGTCCGCTGCGCGGCGGGCGAGTTCGATGCCGTCCATCCCGGGCATGACGATGTCGGTCAAAAGCAGGTCGAACGAGGCGTGCTGAAGCGCTTCCCAGGCGCTGTCGCCGTCGCCATAGGCGTCGACCGTGTGGCCGGCGCGGCCGAGATTGGAGGTCAGGAACTGGCGCAGGGAATCGTCGTCTTCCGCCAACAAGATGCGCGCCATCGCCTCGAGCTCCCGCGAGCCGTCTTCGCCCCGAACCACCCACGACGCTAGCATAACTGAGTAAAGCGCAGCTTGCAGCGCAAATCCCGACCCCGCTCGAGTTGACCTTTGCCCACGGCGGCGATCAGATTTGAAGGGATGGAAGCACGGATTGATCACAAAGTGCGCCCCGCGCGGGCTGATGCGCGCGCGGTCGAGAGCGATGACATGGGCGCCCCCTTCGCCCTGATCGAGCCGTTGCGGCGGACCTCGGCCCTGGTGTTCGCCTCGCCGCATTCCGGGCGCCGCTATCCCGACAGCCTCCTGGCTTTGACCCGCGTGCCCGTCGCCGCGCTGCGCCGCTCGGAGGACGCCTATGTCGACGAGCTGTTCGCCGGCGCGGCCGCGCATGGGGCGCCGCTGCTGTCGGGGACGATCGGCCGGGCTTTCGTCGATTTAAACCGCGACCCCGCCGAGCTCGACCCCGACATGTACGCCGACCGGCTGGGTGCTGCGCCCTCCACGGCTTCGCCGCGGGTGCAGGCGGGGCTGGGCGCCATTCCGCGCATCGCCGCGGACGGCCAAGCGCTCTATGCCGGCAAGCTCGCCTCGGCTGAGGCCGAGCGGCGTCTCGGCGCCATCCACCGGCCCTACCACGCCATGCTGGCCGCGCTTCTGGAAGAAGCCCGCACGCATTTCGGCTGCGCCATCCTGATCGATTGCCACTCGATGCCGAGTTGCGCGCGCGGCCCGCAGGCGCCCGACATCGTCCTTGGCGACCGGTTCGGCGCCTCGTGCCATCCCGCCATCACCGCCCTGGTCGAGGCGACCTTGCGGCGCATGGGCTATCGGGTGGCCCGCAACGCGCCGTTCGCCGGCGGACA
This sequence comes from uncultured Caulobacteraceae bacterium, assembly GCA_964568575.1. Classification (GTDB taxonomy): domain Bacteria; phylum Pseudomonadota; class Alphaproteobacteria; order Caulobacterales; family Aquidulcibacteraceae; genus RI-43. The sequence goes on along the minus strand of CAZMRN010000135.1, from coordinate 68 downwards.
CACGACGCAGACCTATGGCCGACCCGGCCGCAGCCGCAGGAGCGATGCGATGGGCTTCACCCTGAAGG
>CAZMRN010000134.1:0-6158 GCA_964568575.1 uncultured Caulobacteraceae bacterium | reverse complement strand
GGTGAACGCGTTCAATGAATTGATGTTCTGGGCGGCCTGCCGTCACAAAATCGTCGCCGGCGCCGGCCCTGCAGGCCCCTTGTGCAGCCCGGTTCCGTCGCCGCACGCATAGCCGCCCTGCGATTCAGCATGGCGCGGCGGCGACGACATGCGGCGGATGGCGGTTTGACCCGGGCCGCGCCGCACCCCACACCCGGCGCATGGAAAATTACGCGCTCATCTCCACCATCGTGATCGGCTTGGCGCTGGCGTTCGTGTTCGGGTTTCTCGCCAATCGCGTAAAGCTGTCGCCGATCGTCGGCTATCTGATGGCGGGCGTCGCGGTAGGGCCGCATACGCCCGGCTTCGTCGGCGACGCCGATCTTGCGCTGCAATTGGCCGAGATCGGCGTGATTCTCTTGATGTTCGGCGTCGGCTTGAAATTCTCGTTCGCCGATTTGTGGTCGGTGCGCGGCGTGGCGCTGCCCGGCGCGATCGTCCAGATGGCCGCGGCGACCGGCCTCGGCTACGGCTTCGGCGTCTTGATCGGCCTGGCGCCGGCCGAGAGCCTGGCGCTCGGCGTGTCGCTTTCGGTGGCGAGCACGGTCGTGCTGCTGCGCGCGCTGGAGGAGCGCAAACTGCTCAAGACTGAAAACGGCCGCATCTGCATCGGCTGGCTCGTGGTGGAAGATATCGCCATCGTGCTGACGATCGTGCTGTTGCCGACCTTGACCTCGCTGGACGCCGGCATGTCGCCGGAGGCGAGCCTGCGCGTGATCGAAACGATCGTGAAGATCGCGGCGTTCGTCGCGCTGATGCTGGTGGTCGGCGCACGCGTGTTTCCGTGGCTGATCGTGCAGATCGCGCACACGAAATCGCGCGAGCTGATGTCGCTCGGCACGCTCGCGATCGCGCTCGGCATGGCCTATGTCGCCTACACGCTGTTCGACGCGTCGTTCGCGCTGGGCGCCTTTCTCGCCGGCGTGATGCTGAACAGCACGAAATTCACCCATAAGATCGCTGAAGACAGCCAACCGCTGCGCGACACGTTCGCGGTTCTGTTCTTCGTGTCGGTCGGCATGCTGTTCGATCCCGCGATCGTGGCGCAGCAGCCGCTGTCGGTCGCCGCCGTGGTGGCCATCGTGATCGTGGGCAAGGCGGCCGCGGCGCTGGCGATCACCACCGCGTTCGGCCTGCCGCTGCCGTCCGGCCTTCTGGTGGCGGCGGCCCTGGCGCAGATCGGCGAGTTCTCCTTCGTGCTGGCGAGCCTCAGCCGTTCGCTGGGCGTCATGAGCGAAGCCACCGCGAACCTGATCCTCGCCGCAGCGCTCCTGTCGATTGCGCTCAATCCGTTCCTGTTCGCCGCCGTCGACCGCTTCACCCGAGCGCGCGCGGCGCGCGGCGATGCGCCTGCATAACGGGCGGGCCAGCAGCTTTCGCGCCGCCCGGGTTTGCGGCTAAGCAAGGGCCATGAGCCCCCTCGCCGCCCCCGCATCCGCATGCCGCCCATGCGTCTAGCGATCACCGGCGGGTGCGGATTCATCGGCTCGGCCGCGTGCCGGCGCGCCGTCGATGCGCTCGGCTGGAGCGTCTTGAACATCGACGCGCTCGCCTATGCCGGACGGCGCGAGAACGTCGCCATGCTCGAGGGCCGGCCCGGCTACGCCTTTCTGCACGCCGACATCGCCGACCGCGCCCGCATCGAGAGCGCGCTCGCCGCCTTCGAGCCCGACGCGATCTTGCATCTGGCCGCCGAGACGCATGTCGACCGCTCGATCGACGCCGCAGGCGCGTTCGTGCACACGAACATCGTCGGCGCGCATGCGCTCTTGGAAGCCGCGCGCAGCGTCTGGCGCGCGATGCCGCACGAACGGCGCGCGCGCTTTCGCTTCGTGCACGTCTCCACCGACGAAGTGTTCGGCGCGCTTGGGCCCGAGGGGCGGTTCACCGAAACCTCGCCCTATCGCCCGCGCTCGCCCTACGCTGCGTCGAAGGCGGCGTCGGATCATCTGGCGCGGGCCTGGCGCGAGACCTATGGCCTGCCGGTGATCGTTTCGAATTGCACAAACAATTACGGCCCCTATCAGTTTCCCGAAAAACTCATTCCGCTGACCATCCTCAATGCGCTCGAAGGCAAGCCGATCGCCATCTATGGCGATGGCGGCCATAGCCGCGATTGGCTGCATGTCGATGATCACGTCGCCGGCCTGTTCGCCATCCTGGAACGCGGCGCGGTCGGCGAAACCTATCTGTTCGGGGGCGGCGACGAGCGCACGAGCCTTCAAGTCGCGCACGCGATTTGCGCGATCCTCGATGCGGAACAGCCCAGCGGCGCGCCGCACGCCGACCTGATCGCGCTGACGCCCGATCGGCCGGGTCATGACCGGCGCTACGCCGCCGACAACTCCAAAGCGCGCGCCGCGCTTGATTGGGCGCCGCAGCGACGCTTCGAGGACGGCCTGCGCGAGACGGTGCGCTGGTACATCGCCAACGAAGCCTGGTGGCGCCCGATCCGCGAAGGCCTCTATGCCGGCCGCCGCCTCGGCGCGGAGCAGACGTGATGCGCGGCGTTCTTCTCGCTGGCGGTTTGGGCACGCGGCTGCGGCCGCTGACGGCGGCGACGTCGAAACATCTTCTGCCGGTCTACGACAAGCCGATGATCTATTTCCCGCTGACGACGCTGATGCTGGCGGGCTTGCGCGACATCCTGGTGATCACCACCCCGCAGGATGCGCCCGCCTATGCGCGGCTCTTGGGCGACGGGTCGCAATGGGGCCTTTCGTTGCGCTACGCCGAGCAGTGCGAACCCGCCGGCGTGGCCCAGGCGCTGATCATCGCGGAGACATTCCTCGACGGCGCGCCGTCCTGCCTGGCGTTGGGCGACAACATCCTGTTCGGTCACGGCCTGCCCGAGCGCCTCGCGGTCGCGCGCGCGGACGGCGCAGAGGGCGCCACCGTGTTCGCGCACTATGTCGACGCGCCGGAGCGCTACGGCGTCGTGCGCTTCGACGCGATCGGCCAGGTCGCGCGCATCGAGGAGAAGCCGACCCTTCCGCCGTCGCATTGGGCTGCGATCGGGCTTTATTTCTTCGACGGCGAAGCGCCCGCCATCGCGCGCGGCCTTGCGCCCTCCGCGCGCGGCGAACTCGAAATCACCGACGTGTTGAACGCCTATCTGGCGCGCGGGCGCCTGCGGCTTGAGAAGCTCGGGCGCGGCTTCGCCTGGTTCGACGCCGGCGCCGCCGACGCGCTGCTCGACGCGGCCGAGTATGTGCGCGTGCTGGAGCGCAGGCAGGGCCAGAAGATCGCCTGTCCGGAGGAGATCGCCTTCCGGCTCGGCTATATCGACGCCGACGCGCTGGCGGCGGCTGCGGCGCACTATGGCGACAGCGCCTATGGCCGCTATCTCGCGGCGCTGCCGCAGCGCCTGCACGAATAGACGGACATGGTCGGGGCGGTGGGATTCGAACTCACGGCCCCCTGCTCCCAAAGCAGGTGCTCTACCAGGCTGAGCTACGCCCCGACTAAGGCGCGTTCCATACGGCGCTTCCGCGCCTGTGCAAAGCCGCTCACGGGCGCGGAAAGCGGCGGACTTCGCCGGTGAAGGGCGGCCGGTCGTTGATCGCGGCGCCGACGACGATCGCTGCGCCGTCCGGCGCGAAGGCGATGTTGGTGGTGTAGCGCGCCCGCTGCGGCAGCGTCGCTGTGATGCGGCCGGCGCGATCGAGCGCCACCACCACGCCTTCGCCATAGATCGCCACGAACAGCCGCCCGTCGGGCGCGCGCTCCAACCCATCGGGACCGCGCTCGGCGTAGATGTCGGCGAAACGGCCGAACGGCGCGGCGTCGAAATCGAAGGTCGCAAAGACGCTGGGCGCGCCGAGCGCGCCGTCGCGGCGCACCGCAAAGCGCAGCACGCGATGGCGGAACGTCTCCGACACGTAAAGCGCGCGTTCGGCGCGGTCGAAATAGACGCCGTTGGGATACCAGAGGCCCTCGGCGACGCGCCGCGCTTGGCCCTGGGGATCGAGATAATAGAGCGCGCCCGAAGCGGGGATGCGCCTGGAGAAAATTCCAGGATCGGAGAAATAGGCGCCGCCGCGATCGTCGGCGCTGATGTCGTTGGGATCCTGGAATGCGCGGCCGTCGCGATCGGCGGCGATGACGCGCAGGGGCGCGCCTCGCGCATCGACGAGCGCCACGCTGCGCGCGATATGGCACAAGACCGCAAATCCCTCGCCATGGGGCGCGAGCGCCGTCGGCCCACAGCCGCGCTGCACGAAAAAATCCGCCTTCGCGCCGTCGCGATAAACCGACACGCGATCGGCGCCCATTTCGGCGACGTAAAGCCGCCCGTCGCGCCACAATGGCCCCTCGGGATAAGACGCGCGTGCATCGAGCACACCGCTTGTCGGCGGATCGGCGTGCGCGGCGAGCGTCGCTGCGCACGTCAACGCAAGCGCCAGAAGGCTACGCCGCAGCATCGCCGCGCAGCCGCAAGAGCACGAGCCCCACGCCGCACGCAGCGATGACGCCGGCGAACAGCAGCATGATGTCGCGCGAGCCCATGATCGTCATGAGGTAAAGCGCTGTGCCCAGCGTCCCGACGATGTTGCCGATCGTGGTGATGGAATAGACCGCCCCGGCGACGCGCCCGCCATGGGCGGCGTCCGCCAAAAGCAGCCGCACGGCGTAGGGCGAAAAGAACGACAGCAGCGTCATCGGCACGAACATGATCGACGCTGCTGCAAACAGCGTGGCGAACACGCCGTCGCCGAGCGTGTCGAGCGTCCAATCGAGGACCGGCGTGGCGAGCGGCGGGGTCAGCGCGAGAAAGCCGCCGGCCACTATCACGCAGACGCCCAGAACCTGGCTGCGCGGCGCCGCATCCGCCACGCGCCCGCCGATATAATAGCCCGCCATCAGCGAAAACATCACGGTCGAGATGAGCGCGGCCCACACCTCGATGCCGCTGCCGAAATAGGGCGTGAGCAGGCGGCTTGCGGCCATCTGCACGCCCATCAGCGCGACGCCCAATGTGAAGCCGATGGCGAGGATCGCCGGTGCGCGCCATTGCATGATCGCGTCGCTTTCCTGTTATTGCCGCGCGTTGTGGCGTTCGATCGAACGCAAACTTTCCACCGGCGCGAAATCATCGGTGAGCACGCGACCGCGCAGGCGCCCCGTCACCGTGCGCCGCCCGGCCAGCAGCGCAGGCAGCGGATGGCGGAATGCGTAGGCCGCCTGCAGCGCGTCGGCGCGGGCGCGCAATTGCTGGGCCGTCTTGGCCGGGCCGTCATAGGCCACCGCGACGATGTTGCCGTCGGCCTGGTAGGTGTCGACGTTGGCGAACGCCGCCTTCAGCGTGGCGATCGCGGCGTCGTACAGCATCGTCGACGGCTCGATGTTCTGCACCACCGCGCCGCCGGGCGTCAGTCGCGACTTGGCGATCTGGAAAAATTCGCGCGTCAGCAGATGGAACGGCACGAAGGTGCCGCGATAGGCGTCGATGAAGATGGCGTCGTAGCGATCGCGGGTCTGGCGCAGATGCATGCGCCCGTCGCGCTCGACGAGGCGCAGGCGCTCATCGGCGCGCACGCCGAAATATTGCTGCGCCAGGCGAATGACTTCGGGATCGAGCTCCACCGCAGTGATCGTCACGCGCGGGGCGTGCAGGTGCAGATATTGCGCCGTGCGCCCGCCGCCCAGGCCGATCTCGCAAATGGCGTTGAGCGTGCGCGTATAGGCGAGCGCGACCGTCATCGCGCGCGTATAGGCGAACATCAGTTCGCGCGGATCGCGCGGATTGTAGAGGCTCTGATGGAAGATGCGGCGGTTCACGCCGAACTGCATGGCGATGTAATCGCCTTCGCGCACGACATAGATCGTGTTGTAGGGGGATTCCCGCTCGACCAGGATTTCCGAATGCGCGCGCTGCGCCAGCGCCGCGCTAGGCGACAAGAGCCCCGCGCCCAACAAACCCAGGACCACCGCGCGGCGTGGCGCCTCACCCGTCATGACCCCTCTCCGCTCCCGCCTGGGATGCTTTGGCCCCTCGCACGGTTCCTTGGCCGGTCGGCGTGACGAGATCAAGGCGCAGCCGCGCGCGATGTGCAGGGGAGGTTTGGCAGGCGAAGATTGGCAGGCCCTAGGGGAGTCGAACCCCTCTTTTCAGGTTG
>CAZMRN010000133.1:0-6161 GCA_964568575.1 uncultured Caulobacteraceae bacterium | reverse complement strand
TCCTTTGCGCTTCCAGCCGCGAAGGCCGACCCGCGGTCGCGCCGACCCCCGCCCGCGGCTGGCTGGATGAGCTTACGCGCGCGGGTCACGCGCCCTGCGCCCGTCAGGGCGAACCATCCCGCCCCAACGCCGACGGCGTGCACCGCCTAGCCGTGTCGGGCCGCTTCCCGCGCCGCGCCGGCGAAGGATGCGAACAATGCGCGCATGGCGCCGGCGACCTCTTGCGGCGCCGTCTCCGGCGTTCCGGCGTCGAAACCCGGCGCGGGCGCGTATTCGGCCTGCAACTGGATCGCGCGGGCGTAATTCGCCCCGCGCAGCGCCGCCAACAGCGCCAGCCCGAAATCGAGCCCCGCGGACACGCCCGCGCCGGTCGTGACGTTGCCGTCGACGACGACGCGTTCGTTCACCGGCGTTGCGCCGAACGCGCTCAAGATGTCGCGCGTCACCCAATGGCTTGTCGCGCGCTTCCCCGCCAAAAGCCCGGCCTTGCCCAGGATGAGCGAGCCTGTGCACACGCTCGTGACATGCCGGCTCCGCGCCGCGCGATCGCGAACGAAGGCGAGCGCTGCGTCATTGCGCATCATATCGATGGTTCCCTGCGTGCCGCCGGGCACGAAGAGAATGTCGAGCGTCTCAGGACAGCGACGCATCGTCGTCGTCGGCGCGATGGCGAGGCCGAGATCGCTGGCGACGGGGCGCAAGGTGCGCTCGGTGGTGACCAGATGCACCGTCGCGCCCATCATGCACGCGAACATGTAGTGCGGCCCGACGAGGTCGAGCGCGGTGAAGCCCGGATAGAGCAGCATCGCGATCTGCTCGCGCCCGGTCATCTGGAAATCGGGGATCGCGCCAAACCCTGCATGCGCGGCGTTGGCGGCGTGATCGATCGTTTCCTGGGCGGCCGCGTCGCCCAACGCCAGGAAGGGCGCAAGCGCGCCGCCGGCGGCGAACGCGAGCAGCGTTCTGCGGTCAAGCGGACATGTCATGGACGTCTTCTCCAAACGTTGCGCGGGCGCCATCAAAATGTGACGCCGAGGGTGACCCATGCCGAACGCGGCGTTCCGGGCCGCACGACGGCCTGCGCGAGATATTGGTAGGGGACGAAATAGGCTTCGTCGGCGAGGTTCTCGACAGAGAGCCCCACGCGCCAGCGTCCTGCATCATAGCTCGCTTGCGCATCGAGGATGGCGTACGCGTCGCCGCGCGCGCTGTTGGGCAGCGTGATCTCCGCCGCGGACGCGTAGGACACGCCCAAGCCGACGCCGAGGCCCTCAAGCGCGCCGGCGAAGCGATAGCGGCCGGCCAATCGGCCGGCATGCTCGGGAACGCGCGGCAGGCGATCGCCCACCGTTGCAGCGTCGGTGTCGCGGGTGACTTCAGCGTCTGTGTACGCATAACTCAGCAGAACCGACACCTGCGGGTCCGGCTCCCAGATCAGATCGACCTCGACGCCGCGCGACCTCTGCTCGCCGGTCTGGTTGGACGAGAACGGCGTTGTCGGATCAGGCGTCGGCACATTTGCGCGCGTCTGCGCAAACCAGGCGATCGTGCCCGTCAGACCGAGATCTCGCGCGGCGAGTTTGACGCCGATCTCCGCGCTTTCCGAGGTCTCCGGCTTCGGCGGGGTTCCTCCTCCATTAAAGAAAAGGCTCAAGCGCGACCCCGTCGCCCAGCCGGCGTAAAGCGAGACCGCGTCCGTCACATCATAGGTGACGCCGATGCGCGGATCGGCGCGGTCCGTCTCCACGTCGTTTACGCCGCCCTGAATTTCATCAAGGCTCAGCCGGGTCAGACGAAGGCCCGTCAGCACATGCAGCCGCGCGCCGATGGTCATCTGATCCTGAACATAAAGCGCCGTCGTGCGGTATTCGTTCTGAAAGATGGTTCCGATCGGCGGCACGGATGTGAAGCCGACATCGCTGGCCGGATCGGCGTAGTCGATCACGCCGATGGGCGTGAACCCGAATGCGGTTGCGCCGTCGTAATCGGTGGCGTCGTATTGCGCGCCGACGAGCAAGGCGTGGCCGACAGGCCCTGTCGCGAATTGCGCCGTAAGGCTTGCATCTACGGTCCATTCCCCGATTTCGACCGGCAGCCAGCCGCGGATGATCGGATATTGCGTTCCCGAAGGCGGGAAGAAGGCGAAGAACGGAAAGGAAGCGTATTCGTCGAACGCACTCTCATAGCGGCGGACTTGAACGACCCCGACGAGCCGATCGCTGAAATCGTGCGCGATGGTCGCCGTCACCGTCCGGTTCTCGATTTCGGTGCGCGGCGCGTCCGTTGCGCCGGAAAAACGGAACGGATCGACGCCCGGAAGACCCGCGACCGCCGCGGGAAGCCCCGCATATTCGAGTTGCTCGGTGCGATTATAGGCGCCGATCAGCGTGACGCGCGTATCGCCGAAATCAAAGGCAAGGCTCGGATTGATCGAGGCGCGATCGACGGTCACGCGGTCGATCGCATCTTCAGCGTCGGTCATGTCCGCCGTAATGCGAAAACCCACGGCGTCGGTCAGCGGCGCATTGATGTCGGCGGACGCTTGCCTTGTGTCGAAGCTGCCGAAGCGCAGCCCGAACGACGCCGCACGCTCCGGCTCGGGCGTCTTGCTGATCAGGTTGATCAAGCCGCCGACCGGCGCGCCTGCGCCGCCGCCGAACAGCGTCGATGTCGGCCCCTTGGCGACCTCGATTCGCGCCACGGCGATCAGGCTCGACGGATCGGCGACCGCCGTGTCGCCATAAGCGATGAGGCCATCGAAAAAAACCTCCGATTCAAAGCCGCGCACGATCGGGTTCGCGAGCACCGCTTCGGACGGCAGCGCGGGAACGACCCCCGAAACATTGCGCGCCGCGTCGGCCAAGGTCGTCAGCTGCTGCTCCCGGAGCAGCGTGTCGGTCAGAACCTGTATGGATTGCGGCGTCTCGCGAAGGGAAACGGGCAGGCGCAAGGTTGCGGCTTCGTCGGTCGCTTGGCTCGGGCGCTGGCCAGTGACGACGATGACGTCGCTGGCCCAGGTTTCGCGGTCGGTCGCGTTTTGCGCAAGCGCAGCCGCGGGCGTGAAGCACAGCGCCGCCGCGCTGCACAGAAGCACAGTTTTCATTGCAGGAATCCATCACACTCTGGCGCGGGCAACGCAGCGCGATGCCGGCGGGTCGTATTGAAACGTGCGCAGAACGCACGCGCGTCGGCGCCGGCGACCCCAGAGGGCTGCGGCGCGATCCGTCGTCAGAGTGTGCGGGGCGGCCCGGTCGACCAGGGCGGCGGCGCAGCGAGGCCGCGGCCAGGCGCAACAGCGTCGTGAATGGCGGCGATGCGCAACGGCGCACGCGACAGCGCAGCAATGGATGCGTCCATCGTCGCCGCCGACGAAGGCCCCGCAGCGGCGAATACGCACGGCGCATCGGCGCTGCGGTCACCCGGCGCGGGCGCTGAATCGTCCGCGTCGGCGTCGAGCACGGCGCCGCTGGCGAGGTCGATCACTGCGTGCGCCTGCGGCTGACCTGAGCACAGCGCAACCGTCAGGAAGCGGCCGTTCTGCGTCGGCGCAACCATGTAGCCGGCCGGTACGAGCGCGCGGACGGCCAGCGCCAGCAGCGCGAAAGCCGCCAGCGCTTGCGCCATGCTTCTGCGATACGGCTTGCCGATGGCCATGGTCCCTTATGCCTCCATGCCCGGAACACGAGCCAGCGCCGCATTGTCGCGCACCGGCCGACGCGGGTTGCGGCAACCTGCCCTAGGGCGGCGACGCGGCGGCGCGCCATCTCTTTCGCATGCGTATGCATCACGAGGAACCGATGGCCAGCCGCACCGACGCCGCCGCACCCCCGCCCGACGCCCTCGCCGCGCGGCGGCGTCCGCTCGACCTCTCCGACCGCGTCGCCTACGGTTTGACGCGCCTCTTGCGCTTCTTCGCCGACGCCTTCTTCCGCACCCGCTACGGCCACCGCGCCGTGGTGCTGGAGACAGTCGCGGCGGTGCCGGGAATGGTTGGCGGGATGTTGAACCATCTGAAAAGCCTGCGCCGCATGGAGGATGACCGGGGCTGGATCAAGACGCTGCTCGACGAGGCGGAAAACGAGCGCATGCATCTGATGACGTTCATCGCTGTGGCCAAGCCGAGCGCCTTCGAACGCGCGCTCGTGCTCATCGCGCAGGGCGTGTTCTTCAACGCCTTCTTCCTGCTCTATCTCGTCTCGCCGCGCACCGCCCATCGCCTGGTCGGCTATTCCGAGGAAGAGGCGGTCGTCAGCTACACCGCCTATCTCGCCGAGATCGACGCCGGGCGCGCCGACAATCCGCCCGCGCCGGAAATCGCGCGCCGCTATTGGCGGCTGCCGGCGGACGCGCGGTTGCGCGACGTTGTGCTCGCCGTGCGCGCCGACGAGGCCGGCCATCGCGACGTGAACCACGGCTTCGCCGATGTGTTGACCCCTGCCCGCGCTGGCGCGGCGCGGGGCGACGCCGTGCGGGCGTAAAGGCGGCGGCGCACGCGGACTAGAAGTTGAACGCAGTCTGGCGGTTCGCTTTCGTCTTGCGCGGGCGGCGCCCGACTTGTTTGAGGCCGGCCTTGCGGCTGCCGTGTTTGTCCTGGATCGCTTCGGCCGCCGCACGATACGCAACGCCGCGGCGCACGCCATAGACCGCTTCGCGCGCATGCGCCGCCGCCGCGACATGATCGACCATCGGCGCAGGATAGGTTTCGCCGAGCGCTACGCCGCGCTGCGCCAGAAAATCCTGCGGCGCAGTCCAGGGCTCGTGGATGAAATCGTTCGGCAGGGCGGCGAGTTCAGGAACCCAGCGGCGGATGAAAACGCCGTCGGGATCCTGATCGCGCGATTGCTTGACGGGATTATAGATGCGCGCCGTGTTCACCCCGGTGACGCCCGATTGCATCTGCACCTGCGGGTAATGGATGCCGGGTTCGAAATCGGTGAAGAGGCGCGCAAGGCGCTGCGCCGGCAACCGCCAATCGCGCCACAAATGATAGCTCGAAAACGCCATCGCCATACTGCGCATGCGAAAATTGAGCCAGCCCGTGGCGATGAGCGAGCGCATGCAGGCGTCGAGAAAGGGAAAGCCTGTGCGGCCTCTCTCCCAGGCGGATGCGATCGCGGCGTCATCATCGCCGATCGGGCGCAGGCCTTCATAGGCGGGATGCAGCGCGCGGCTTTCGAGATCAGGTTGGTCTTCGAGTTTTTGGATGAAGTGGCAATGCCAATGCAGCCGCGACACGAACGCGCCGATGGAACGCACGAACGGCGCATCGTCTGATTCGGTCCAACGCGCCTGGGCGCGCAAAGCGGCCTGATAGGTTTCCCGCATCGACAAGCATCCAAGCGCGAGATGCGCGCTGATGCGCGAACAGGCGTGCGCGCCTTCGAGCGGCGTCGACATCGCGCGGCGATAGGTGCGCCCCCGCGTAGCGAGAAAGCTTTTCAAGAGCGCTGCGCCCTCGCCGCGGCCGCCGCGCTGACGCTCCGGGCAGGGATCGTCGGCGAGGCCAAGGCCGGGCGCATCGGGGATGGCGTCGCAGGCCGCTTGGGCCCAGCGCGCGTTCGTCGGCGCCGGCAGACGCGGCTGACGCATCAGCGTCTCCCAGCGCGCGGCCCAGCCGTCGCGCCGTTCGAGCGCGCGAAACACGCCGAATTGCCGCTGTTCGATGAACGGCACGCCGGCCCTGCGCGCCCAGCGCCGCACGGCGCGGTCGCGCGCATAGGTCCAGGCGAGCCCGGTCTCTTCATGCGCATGCAGCGCAGCGATGCCGAAGCGCGCATGCACATCCGCCAGCACCGCAACCGCATCGCCGACCTTGACGACGAGGCGCCCGCCGCGTTGACGCAGAGACTGGTCGAGATCGTCGAGGCATTCGCGCAGGAAAGCGTAATGCCGGCCCGACGCTTCGGGCAGGCGCCACAGTTCCGGCTCCAGGATGTAGAGCGCAAGCACCGGCCGGCCTTGCGCGCACGCCATCGCAAGGGCGGCGTGATCGTGCGCGCGCAAATCGCGCTTGAACCAGACGACCTCGATCACGGCGGATCGAGCGCTGCGATGAGCGCAGGAATGCGCTCTCGGAATTTGAAGAAGCCTGCAGTGGCGTGCGGCCAGGCGCGCGAATCGAAGCCGCGGCGCAAGCGCGTCAGCCGCACGCCGTCGCGCGC
>CAZMRN010000132.1:0-6176 GCA_964568575.1 uncultured Caulobacteraceae bacterium | reverse complement strand
TGGCCTCGACCGAGCCGCGCCCCGTGCGCTCGACCCATCCGACCGACGGGCGCAAGCGCTATTGGACGACCTCCGTGCTCGATCCCGCCGCGGCGCACGGCGTCACCGCCTTTCTGATCCAGGAGACCGACGAAACGCGCACCTGGCCGCGCGCGGGCTTCACCGCGGCGCAGGGCGCGTGCGCGTCGGGCCTCGATCATGTCGTCATCCGTACGCCCAATCCGGAGCGCGCGGCGGCGTTTTACGGCGCCCGTCTGGGGCTCGACATGGCGCTCGATCGCGCCAATCCCGATTGGGGCGCGCGGCTGATGTTTTTCCGCTGCGGCGATCTCATCGTGGAGGTCGCCCACGACATGAAGGCCGGGGTGGGCGACGGCCCCGATTCCGCCTGGGGCTTGAGCTGGCGCACGCCCGACGCCGACGCGATGCGCGCGCGTCTCGCCGCGGCGGGCGCGAACGTCTCTGACGTGCGCGTCGGGCGCAAGCCTGGCACGCGCGTGTTCACCGTGCGCGACGCCCCCGCCGGCGTGCCCACCATCGTCGTCGAACCCGCCAAGAAGCCGGACGCATGAAACCCTTCACCGCCTTGACCGCGATCGCTGCGCCGCTGCCGGTCGCCAATATCGACACCGACCTGATCATCCCGAAGCAATTCCTCTCCACCGTGGAGCGCAGCGGGCTGGGCAAAGGGCTGTTCTACGATCTGCGCTTCGACGAGACCGGCGCGCCGCGTCCCGATTTCGTGCTCAACCAGCCAGCCTATCAGGGCGCGCAGATTTTGATCGCGGGCGCGAATTTCGGCTGCGGCTCCTCGCGCGAACACGCGCCATGGGCGCTCGACGATTTCGGCATACGCTGCGTCATCGCGCCGTCCTTCGCCGACATCTTCTATAACAATTGCTTCAACAACGGCCTGTTGCCGATCACATTGCCGGAAGAGGCGATCGATCAGCTTTTGGCGGAAGCCCACGGGGCCAACCACAAATTCGCCGTCGATCTCGCCGCGCAGACCGTGTCGGCGCCGTCGGGCGCGCGCTTCCACTTCGAGATCGATCCGGGGCGCAAGGCGAAGCTTCTTGAAGGGCTCGACGATATCGGCCTGACGCTGAAGCGCACCGCCGATATTTCCGCATTCGAAGAACGACGCAGACTGGCGGAGCCCTGGCGGCGCTGACGCCGCCGCATGCGCCCATCGCGCCCGGCAGGCGACGCCTGATCCAGGGGTCCCTGTTTCTCAAATCGCGAAAACATGGGCCCCGGCGTTCGCCGGGGGCGAGCGAATACGCTAGGCCGCGGCGGCCTCGGGTTGAGCGCTCGGATGCGCGGCCTGAAAGGCGGGGTGCGCGTCGGCGGCGGCCACGGCTGCGGCGATGCGCGGATAGGCTGAGAGATCCACGCCGTAGCGCGACGTCGCCGCATAGGCTTGCGAGACGACGTAAATGTCCGCGAGGCCCGGCGCTTCGCCCCAGCACCACGGGCCGCCGGGGCCCTCGTTCAACAGCGCTTCGATCGCGGCGAATCCCTCTTGCGTCCAGCGCGCGGCGAAGCCGGCGACGGCCTTGGGGTCTTGGCCTGCCTCTTCGCGCAGCCATTGCAGCACGCGCTTGTTGCCCAAGGGATGGATGTCGCAGGCCACGATGCTGGCGATGGCGCGCACGCGGGCGCGCGTGATCGGATCGCGCGGCAGGAAGGGCGGGCTCGGATACGCCTCGTCGAGCCACTCGATGATCGCGGTGCTTTGCGTCAGCCGCGCGCCGTCAGGCAGGATCAGCGTCGGCGCAAGCCCTTGCGGATTGAGCGCGCGATAGGCGTCGCTCTTGTGCGCGTCGGCGATGAGATCGACGCCGATGCGCGTGAACGGCGCGCCTTTCAGATGCAGCGCGATGCGCGTGCGGTGCGACGTGCCGGAGCGGAAATAATCATACAGCGTCAGCATCGCCTCACTCCCGGTCGAGATCGCGCGCAGCTGCGGCGAGCTTCGCCAAGGCGCGATCGAGCACGCGGCGCTCTTCGGCCGTCAACGCCGCCATCAGCCGCGCCTCATAGGCCAGCGCCATCGGCGCCACCGCATCATAAACGCTTGCGCCGCGCGCCGTCAGCCGCAGGACGAGCTTGCGCGCGTCGCCGCGGTCGGGCGCGGCCTTGAGCCGGCCTGCGCGCACGAGCCGCGCGACCGCGCGCGAGATCGCCACCTTGTCCATCTGCGTCGCCTCGACGAGGTCGGCTGCGGTCAGCGCGCCGTCGCGCCCGAGCACGGCGATCACGCGCCATTCCGGGATGGTCAGCGCGAAGGCGCGCTCATAGGCCCGCGCGATCGCCCGCGACACGCGATTGCTCAAGGCCGATAGGCGATAGGGCAGAAACTGCGCCAGCACGAGCGCGGGCTCTTGGGCTTTTCGTGCGGCGGCGGGACTGGACATTAGTTACATATGAAACTAATCTTCCCGCCAAATCAAGCGATGCGAATCTTGGATAGGGAACGCGCCCATGACCGACCTTTTCGACAACCCGATCGGCACGGACGGCTTCGAGTTCGTCGAATTCACCGGCCCCGATCCTGAAGCGATCAAGCGCTATTTCGAGGCGCTGGGGTTCACCGCGGTCGGCCGGCACCGCTCCAAGAACGTGCTGCGCTTCAAGCAGGGCGACATCAATTTCATCCTCAACATGGAGCCGTCGGGCCAGCCGGCGGAATTTCGCCTGACGCACGGGCCGAGCGCGAACGCGATGGCCTTCCGCGTGCGCGACGCCCAGGCCGCGTTCAAGGAGGCCATCGCGCGCGGCGCGAAGCCCGTCGACATGCCGATCGGTCCGATGGAACTCGACATTCCCGCCATCGAGGGCATCGGCGGCGCGTACGTCTATCTCGTCGACCGCTACGGCGCGCAAACGATCTATGACGTCGATTTCCGCCCCATCGCGGGCGCCGACGAGGCGGCCAACAGCGTCGGCCTTACCTATCTCGACCACCTCACGCACAATCTGTTTCGCGGCAACATGGCCCAATGGGCCGATTATTACGAGCGCATCTTCAATTTCCGCGAAATCCGCTATTTCGACATCGAAGGAAAGATGACCGGCCTGTTCTCCAAGGCGATGACGAGCCCGTGCGGCAAGATCCGCATTCCCTTGAACGAAAGCCGCGACGACAAGAGCCAGATCGAGGAATTCCTCAACGAATATCGCGGCGAAGGCATTCAGCACATCGCGCTCGGCACGGACGACATCTATGCCGCGGTCGAGGCGCTGCGTGCGCGCGGCGTGGCGCTGCAAGACACGCCGGATGCCTATTTCGAAGGGATCGCCGCACGCATCGGCGCACACGGCGAGGACGAAGCGCGCCTTCAGCGCAACAAGATCCTGATCGACGGCGCGCCGACGCGCGGGCAGGGCCTGCTGCTGCAAATCTTCACGCAGAACGCGATCGGCCCGATCTTCTTCGAAATCATTCAGCGCAAGGGCAATGAAGGCTTCGGCGAGGGCAATTTCAAAGCGCTGTTCGAATCGATCGAGCTCGACCAGATCCGCCGCGGCGTCCTGAAAGAGGCCGCGCAATGAGCAAGCGCACCTGGATTCCGGTGCGCGGCGCGCAAGGGCTGCATTCGCGCCAGGCGCACGCCGATATGCCGGAAGGCACCTATGAGCGCGAAGCCTCGAAAGAGGGCTTTTTCGGACCTGCGGCCTTCTTCCATCACAAGCGCCCGCCCACGGGATGGTCGTCCTTCGAAGGGCCGCTGCGCCCGCGCGCGTTCGATCTCACCAAGACGAACGCCGCGCCGGATTGTCCGTGGGATGCGCCGATCATTCTCAGCAATGCGGCGATGGAGCTGCGCTTCTGGCGTCTGGCGCAGCCGATGCCGGCGCTGGCCCGCAATGGCGACGGCGATCAGCTCCTGTTCGTGCACACGGGCCGCGGCGATTTCTTTTGCGATTACGGGCGTCTTGCGCTGCGCGCCGGCGATTACGTCTATGTACCGCGCGGCTGCATGTGGCGCATCGCGCCCGATGGCGAGATGCAGGCGCTCATCATCCAGGCGACGAACGCGCATTTTTATCTCCCCGATCGCGGCATCGCCGGCCCGCACGCCTTCTTCGATCCCGCTTTGCTCGACACCCCGGCGATGGACGAGGCCTTTCGCGCCCATCAGGCCGAGGACGGCGAAACCGCGATCCGCATCAAGAAGCGCGGCGCGGTGTCGGTCGCGACCTATCCGTACAACCCGCTGGATGCGGTCGGCTGGCACGGCGATCTCGCGCCGGCGCGGATCAATGTGGCGGATCTGCGCCCGATCACCTCGCACCGCTACCACTTGCCGCCGAGCGTGCACTCGACCTTCGTGTCGGACCGCTTCGTGGTGTGCACCTTCTGCCCGCGCCCGTTCGAGACCGATCCCGGCGCGCTGAAGGTTCCGTTTTTCCACAACAATGACGATTACGACGAGGTGTTGTTCTATCACGACGGCGATTTCTTCAGCCGCGACGACATCAAGGCCGGGATGATGACGCTGCACCCTTCCGGCTTCACGCACGGGCCGCACCCGAAGGCGCTGGCCAAGATGCTCAAGCAGGACAAGCCGGCGACGAATGAATACGCCGTCATGATCGACACGCGCGATCCCCTCGATGTCGGCCCCGCCGCCGAGAGCCTGGAGCGGGGGGATTACGTCAATTCCTGGAAGCCGCGCTGACGTCGCCCTTGCGCGCCTGCGGGGGGCGGCGCAATAAAGCGGACCGACGCCATCCGCAGAGCCCGCCTCCATGAACCTTCGCGCATCCGCGCCTGAAACCTGCCGCGTTCATGTGAGCATCCTGCTCGATCCGCGCCTGCATCGCATCGACCAGGCCTTCGACTGGGGCCGCGCCATCGCCCAATACGCCGAGGCGATCGATCCCAATCTCTTGTGCGTCGATACGATCCGCGTCGACGGCGCCACGGTCTGGATCGAGATGGTCGGCTTCGCCTCGGTCGAGCGGCTGACGCGCATTCTCGACGATCATGACGGCATGCGCCGTTTTCGCACGCGCGTGGTCGATCTCGATCTGAAGCTCAACGTCATCATCGACGACATCGCATGACGCGCGGTCCGCGCGCGCAAAGGGAGAGGCCATGAAGCTCGCGAGTGTGAAGGGCGGCCGCGACGGCCGACTCGTGGTGGCGTCGGACGATCTCGCCTGGTGCACGGATGCAAGCCTCATCGCCCCCACTTTGCAGGCCGCGCTCGACGATTGGGCGCATGTCGCGCCGCAATTGCAGGCGCTGTCGGAAGCGCTGGCGCATGAATCTGTGCCGATGGAGCGCCTGCACGAGCGCACATGCGCGGCGCCGCTGCCGCGCGCCTATCAATGGGCCGACGGCTCGGCCTATGTGAACCACGTCGCGCTGGTGCGGCAGGCGCGCGGCGCCGAGATGCCCGAGAGTTTTTGGACCGATCCGCTGATGTATCAGGGCGGATCGGATGCGTTTCTGGGCCCGCGCGATCCCATACCGCTCGCCGATCCCGCCTGGGGCTGCGATTTCGAGGCGGAGGTCGCCGTCATCGTCACCGACACGCCGATGGGCGTCTCCGTCGCGGACGCCGCATCGCACATCGCGCTGGTGATGCTGGTCAATGACGTCAGCCTGCGCAATCTCATTCCGGGAGAACTCGCCAAGGGATTTGGTTTTTTCCAATCGAAACCATCGAGCGCGTTCTCGCCCGTCGCGGTGACGCCCGCCGCGCTTGGACCTGCGTGGGACGGCGGAAGGCTGCACGGCGCGCTGCACTCGCGGCTCAATGGCGCGCCGTTCGGCGCGCCGGACGCCGGCGTCGACATGACGTTCGATTTCCCCACGCTGATCGCACACGCCGCGAAGACGCGGCCGCTCGGCGCCGGTTCGATCATCGGCTCGGGCACGGTGTCGAACCGCGCGCCCGACGGCGGCCCGGGCCGACCGATCGCGGACGGCGGGCTTGGCTATTCCTGCATCGCCGAACAGCGCACCGTCGAGACGCTTCTGTACGGCGCGCCGCGGACGCCGTTTCTCACGCACGGCGACCGCATCGAAATCGAGATGCTCGATGCCGAAGGGCGCATCTGCGGCATTAACACCTTCATCCTGACGCAATCGGGTGGCAGCGAAGGGCTGGGGTTCGCCGTTCCCAGTAATATCGTCAACACCGTATACCAGCAGATCC
>CAZMRN010000131.1:5855-6199 GCA_964568575.1 uncultured Caulobacteraceae bacterium | reverse complement strand
GCCGCCGCGAGCGAATGGCGCGGCGTCGCGGATCTGTGGGAGGCATCGCCCGTTCGTTTCGATGATGGGCCGGTGACGGAGGCGCTGGTGGATGCGCTCTACGCCAACCCTGCGCCGCCGGAAGCGATCGTCCCTTGAACGGCCTCTCGCTGCGCGCAGGTGTTGGAGCCGACATCCCCGCGCTGCAGGCCATTGAGCGCGACGCGGCGGAGCGGTTTCGTCCGCTCGGCCTGCTGACCCTGGGCGACGGCGGATCAAGCGTAGTGTCGTCGGACGATCACGCGCGCGCGATCGGCGCGGGCTTGTCGCGCGTCGCTGAGCGCGCGGGCGAAGCGGTCGGCTTT
>CAZMRN010000131.1:0-5845 GCA_964568575.1 uncultured Caulobacteraceae bacterium | reverse complement strand
CGATGGGCGCGCTTTATGCGCCTGAAGTCTATCTGCACGAGATCAGCGTGCTGCGCGCGCATCAGGGCTGCGGCGTCGGCGCAGCGCTGCTGGAGGATTTCGCCGCGGCTGCGCGCGCCGCCGGCGCGAACGCGATCATCCTGTCGACGTTTCGCGCCGTGCCGTGGAACGCGCCGTATTATGCGCGGCGCGGATTCGTTGAAATTCCCGTGGCCGACCTCGCGCCCTGGATGCGCGCCATCGAGCGTGATCAGGCCGCGTATGTGGATGTCGCGTTGCGCGTCTTCATGCGCCGCGCGCTGTGAGAGCACATCGCGCCGGTCTAGCGCTCGTCGCCCCAAACCCGCCGCACGCGCGCGTCGCGTCCGCAGTTCAACCGGTAGAAGCGATAGCGCACCGGATTCCGCTCCGCGTAATCCTGATGGTACGCCTCCGCCGGCCAAAATCGCGACGCCGTTTCGATCCGCGTCGCCACGGTGAAGCGCTGCGACAGACGCCGCACCGCCGCCTCCGCAACGGTGCGCTGCGCGTCATTGGCCACGAACACCGCGGAAGTATACGCGTGGCCGCGATCGCAGAACTGGCCGCCGGCGTCGGTGGGATCGATATGGCGGAAAAAGTAATCGACAAGCTGCGCGTAGGTGACGCGCGCGGGGTCGTACACCACGCGCACGGCTTCGATGTGCCCGCCCTGCTCATAAGTTTCGTAGGTCGGGTTGGCGCTGCGGCCGCCCGTATAGCCAGAGACGGCGTCGATGACGCCGTCGCGCTGCATGAAATCATGCTCCACGCACCAGAAGCACCCGCCCGCGAACACCGCTTCGGCGCGGGCGGCTTGGCTTTGCGCGGACGCGTGCGGGGCAAGGCTGAACAGCGCCGCCGCAAGGATGAACAGCCAGGTTTGAACACGGATCATGCTTCATTGCTCCGCATGCCTTTACGAGAGGGCCGCGCAAACGGTTGCGCCCGTACTACAGAAACCGCAGAAGCCTTGCATGCGTAAGCCGTGGCGATGCACGTGACCGAAAAGCCCGCCCAAAAGCGCCCAGGATGGGCACGATTTGTTCCCATCGCTGTGATTGTCGCAGCGCTCGCGGCGGTCGTGTTGAGCGGAGCCTACAGGCATATCTCGCTTGACGCGCTGCGCGACAGCCGCGCTGCACTGGACGCTTTCGTGACCGAAAACCGCGCGCTGGCGCTGGCGATCTACATCGTCGCCTACGCGCTCGCCGTCACCATCTCGATGCCGGGCGCGCTGGTGTTCACGCTGACCGGGGGTTTCCTGTTCGGCCCATGGGTCGGCGGCGGAGCGGCCGTCATCGCCGCCACGCTCGGCGCCACGGGGGTTTTCCTCGCGGCGCGCTCGGCGTTCGGCGACGCATTGCGCACGCGCGCGGGCGGCTGGTTGACGCGGCTTGAAGCAGGGTTCCGAGAAAACGCGTTCAACTATTTGCTTGCTCTGCGCCTGTTTCCCGGCGCCCCCTTCTTCATCGTCAATCTCGTTCCGGCTTTGCTGAACGTTTCGCTGCGCGACTTCGCCGCTGCAACCTTCATCGGCATCATTCCGGGCACGCTGGTGTACGCCTCTGTCGGCAACGGTCTACGCGCAGCCTTCAACGCCGGCGCGGACGTCGATCCCGCGACAGCGGCGCGCGCGCTGTTGTCCTCGCCCGCGGTGATCCTGCCAATCGTCGGCCTCATTGCGCTCGCGCTCGCGCCGATCGTGGTCAAGGCCTTGCAGCGCAAGCCGGAACGCGCGTCATGACGCGCTCCATCTCCTGCGATCTCTGCGTGATCGGCGGCGGCTCGGCGGGTCTGTCGGTGGCCGCAGGCGCAGCGCAACTGGGCTTGTCGGTCGTCCTGTTCGAACGCGGCGCCATGGGCGGCGATTGCCTGAACGCCGGGTGCGTCCCCTCAAAAGCCTTGATCGCTGCAGCCGCAGCGGCGCAATCGGCGCGCGACGCGGCGCGCTTCGGCGTGCACACTGATACGCCGCGCATTGATTGGCCCGCGGTGAAGGCGCATGTCGCAGGCGTCATCGCGGAGATTGCGCCGATCGACAGTCAGGAGCGTTTTGAAGGCCTTGGCGTCACCGTCATTCGCGAGCACGCGCGCTTCGTCGATGCGCGGACGATCGCCTCCTCCACTGCGACCGTGCGGGCGCGCCGCGTCGTGATCGCCACCGGATCGGTCGCCGCGATCCCAGCCATCCCAGGCCTCGATGCGGTTTCGTTTCTGACCAATGAAACGATCTTCGATGTCGAAGACTTTCCGCGCCGCCTCATCATCCTGGGCGCAGGGCCCATCGGCGTCGAGCTCGGTCAAGCGTTTCGCCGCCTCGGCGCAGACGTGACGCTGCTCGAAGCCGCGACCGCCCTGCCGCGCATGGATGAGGACGCCGCCCGCATCGCGCTTGCGCGCCTGAAGCTGGAGGGCGTCGCGGTGCGGGAGCGCTGCGTGGCGACGGCGATCGCGCGCGACCCCGAAGGCGTGGTCGTCACCGTGACGGAGGACGGCGGCGCGCCGGAGCAGATCCGCGGTTCGCATCTGTTGCTGGCGACCGGGCGGCGCGCCGTGACCGACGGGCTCGATCTCGACAAGGCCGGCATCGCCTTCACCGATCGCGGCGTCACGACCGATGCGTTCCTGCGCACGACCAATCCCCGCGTCTGGGCGCTCGGCGACGTCGCGGGGCGCGAGGCGTTCACCCACGCGGCGGGTTGGCACGCCAGCGCCTGGGTGCGCAGCGTGTTGTTCAAGGCGCGCACGCGCGCCGACGCTTTCGCCATGCCGGCGGTGACCTATTGCGACCCTGAGGTCGCGCAGATCGGGCTGACCGAAGCGCAGGCGCGCGCGCGATACGGCGACGCCGCTGTGCAGACTGCGCGCTGGGATTTCAGTCACAACGACCGCGCCGTGGCCGAACGCGCCTCGGAGGGTTTTTGCAAGCTCGTCATCGACAAACGCGGCCGCATCCTGGGCTGCGTCGTCGTCGGCGCGCATGCGGGGGATATTCTGGCGCCGATTACATTGGCGATGGCGGCGAAACTCAAGGTCAGGACGTTGACCAGCCCCGTAATCGCCTATCCCACGCGCAGCGAGATCTGGAAGCGGGCGGCGGGCGCATTCTACACGCCGATCCTGTTTTCAGCGCGGACGCGCGCGCTTGTCGGCTTGCTCAAGCATTTGCCGTAGCGCGGATGCCTCACTCTTTCGCCCGCTCGACATAGGCGCCGTCTTCGGTCGACACCACGACCCGCGTGCCGACTTCAATGTGCGGCGGCACCATCGTACGCGCGCCATTGGACAGCCGCGCCGGCTTGTAGGACGACGACGCCGTCTGCCCTTTGACCACCGGTTCGGTCTCGACGATTTCCAGTACGACGCGCGGCGGCAACTCAATCGACAGCGCGACGCCGTCATACATCAAAAGATAGCATTCCATGTTCTCAGAAAGGAATTGCGCACTATCGCCCACAGTATCGCGCGACACGGCCACCTGCTCAAAAGTGGTGGGGTTCATGAACACGAAACCCTCGTCCCCTCCGTCGTACAGGAAAGTATGCTTCACCTCTTCGACGAAGGCCTTCTCCAGGCCGTCGGTGGTCTTGTAGGTTTGTTGCGTCTTCACGCCATCAACGATGCGGCGCATGGTCAGCGTGGACGTCGGCGTGCCTTTGCCCGGGCGAAAGGTTTCATGCGCCAGGACCACGTAAAGCTGCCCCTCGTGCTCGATGACGTTGCCCTTGCGAACGTCGCTGGCGATGACTTTAACCACGATGCGCCTCTTTCGTGTCCGCGGCGGCGCCCGCGGCCCGCCGGATCAGGAGTTTCAGGAATGGGCCGGCTCATAGCGGCAAATCGACCCCCGGCCAAGGGCGCCCCCTTGGTGACGAACCCAGCGCCAGATCCCTGGTGGTCGCCGCCGCGCCATGAGGATCGGCGCGCCTTTCTGCATCTTCGCGCCCGCACGCTTGCGGCGATCCGCGCCTGGTTCGACGCGCAGGGCTTCATCGAGGCCGATGTCGGCGCCTGGACGCGCTGCCCCGGGGCGGAGACGCACATCCACGCCTTCGCGACAGAAGGCGCATACCTGCACACCTCGCCGGAGTTCGCCATGAAGCGGCTGCTCGCCGCCGGCGAGCGCAAGCTTTACTTCCTGGGCAAAGCCTATCGCGCCGGCGAAAGCGGGCCGTTGCATGCGCCGGAATTCACGCTTTTGGAATGGTATCGCGCCGACGCGCCTTATGAGCACGTCATGGAGGATTGCGTCGCGCTCGCGCGCCTGGCGAGCGAGACGGCCGGCGGCGACGCGCTGAATTGGCGCGATCGGCGCTGCGATCCGTTTCTGGAGCCCGAGCGTGTGCGCGTGCATGAGCGCGTGCCGCGCGATCTGGACAGCGCCGCCTTCTCGCGCCGCATCGTCGAAATCGAGCCGAGCCTCGGCCATCCGCGCCTGACGCTGCTGACGCACTATCCGATCACGGAAGCGGCGTTGGCCCAACGCTGCACCGACGACCCCTCCACCGCCGAGCGCTTCGAACTCTATGCGTGCGGCGTCGAACTCGCCAACGGCTTCGGCGAGTTGACGGATGCGCACGAACAGCGGGCGCGGCTGGTCGAAGCGATGGCGGCGAAGCGCGCGCTTTATGGCGAGGCCTGGCCGATCGACGAGGATTTTCTGGCGGCGGTTGCGCAGATGCCGCCGGCGAGCGGGAGCGCGCTTGGAGTCGATCGCCTCGTCATGCTCGCCGCCGGCGCGCGCGATCTGCGCGACGTGATCTGGACGCCGCCGCCGTGATGGCCTGCGCTGCGCCCATGGACGCAGCGCCCCGCGTGCGCTACCCCGCGCCGATTGGGGAGATTGGGCGATGGATGCGAGGCATGCGGATCGGCGCACGGACTCCCTGGCGGACGTCGCGGCGCGCTATGCCGTTTCGATCACGCCGACGCTTGAGGCGCTGATCGATCCGCACGATCCGCACGATCCGATCGCGGCGCAATTCATGCCGGATCTGCGCGAACTGACGACCCATGCGCACGAGCGCGGCGACCCGATCGGCGACGACGCGCACACGCCGGTCGAGGGACTCGTGCATCGCTACAATGACCGCGCGTTGCTCAAGCTCGTGCACACCTGCCCCGTCTATTGCCGCTTCTGCTTCCGGCGCGAAGCGGTTGGTCCAGACAAGGGCCGTGCGCTGGGCGCGGCGGCGCTCGAAAGGGCCTTCGCCTACATCGAGGCGACGCCAAGCCTATGGGAGATCATTCTCACCGGCGGCGATCCGTTCATCGTGTCGCCGCGCCGCGCGCGAGACGTCATGCGGCGTCTAGCGGCGATTGCGCATGTGAAGATCGCGCGTTGGCACACGCGCGTGCCGATCGTCGCGCCCGAACGCGTGAGCGAAGATTTCGTGGCCGCGCTCCGCGTCGACGGCGTGACCACCTATGTCGTGCTGCACGCCAATCACCCGAAGGAATTTTCTCCCGCCGCGCGCGCCGCCATCGCGCGTCTCGCGGATGCCGGAATACCGCTTTTGAGCCAATCGGTGCTTCTGCGCGGCGTGAACGATGACGTCGACACGTTGGAGGCCTTGATGCGCGCCTTCGTGGAGCTCCGCATCAAGCCGTACTATCTGCACCATGGCGATCTGGCGCCCGGCACCGCGCATTTCCGCACCACCATCGCGGCGGGCCAGGCGCTGGCGCGCGCGCTACACGACCGCGCGTCCGGTTTGTGCCAACCGTCCTATGTGCTCGACATCCCGGGCGGCCACGGCAAGGCGCCGCTGACGCCCGCCAGCGCCGAGCGGGACAGCGGCGGCTGGCGGCTGCGCGGCGCGTG
>CAZMRN010000130.1:0-6263 GCA_964568575.1 uncultured Caulobacteraceae bacterium | reverse complement strand
GTTGTGGCGCGCGCTGCGCAATCGCGGCGCGCTCGTCGAATTCCGCCGCGTCGGCGGACATCGCGCGCAGCGCATCGATGAAGGCGGGCGTCGGCGCGGCGTCCAAAGGCAGGCGGCCCTCCGCGGCGCCGCCGGCTTGATCGAGCGCGCGCGTCATGATCAGCGTCTCTGCGCTTGGCGTATAGGCTCTGCGGGCGAGCGCCGCCGGCAGATCAACCGGCGCGATCGCGCCGCGCGTCAGCTTGAACCGCGGCGGCAAATCGCGCGCGCGATACCAATCTTCCACAACGTCGATGGCGTCGTCGACGGACGCTCCGCCGCTCCAGCTCAAGGGCCAGCAGGCGTTGACTCGCCCGGTCACGCCGCCGGAGGCCAGCAGGCGCCAGCCGAAGCGCGTTTCCGTTTCGCGCGCAGGCCAGGCGCGGATCGTGGCCTCTTCAAGCGCGTCGATGCTGAGGCTCATGTCGCCAACTGGTCGACGCGGCTCTCTACGATCTTCACCACATCCGCCATGATTTGCGTGATTTTGAAATCCTTGGGCGTGTATACGCGCGCGACGCCCATCTGCCCGAGCGCCAGCGCATCGGCCGGCGGAATGATGCCGCCGACGACAAGCGGGATGTGATCGACGCCTTCCGCGCGCATCAGGCGCACGACCTCCTGCACGAGATCGAGATGCGATCCCGACAGGATCGACAGACCCACGACGTGCGGCTTCTTTTCTTTCGCCGCGGCGACGATCTGCGCCGGCGTCAGGCGGATGCCTTCATAGATCGCCTCCATGCCGACGGCGCGCGCGCGCGTCGCGATCTGTTCGGCGCCGTTGGAATGGCCGTCCAGCCCCGGCTTGCCGACCAGATAGGTCAATCGCCGCCCAAGTTTCTGCGACACGCGCTCGACGTCCGCCTTGACCGCCTCGACGCTGTCGTCGTTCTCGATGTTCACCACCAGCGCAACGCCCGTCGGCGGGCGATATTCGCCATAGGTCTCGCGCAGGGCCTGACCCCATTCGCCGGTGGTGACGCCGGCTTTCGCGCACGCCACCGAGGCGGGCATGATGTTGCGGTCTTCCTTCGCTGCGGCGCGAAGCTCCGCCAGCGCGGCCTCGGCGGCGCGTGCGTCGCGCTGCGCGCGCCAAGCCTTGAGCCGGGCGATTTGTTCCTGCTCGACGGAAAGATCGACCGTCTGGATGGCGCCGTCGCCGGCCGAAAGCGGCGAGGCTTCGCTTGAGGTGAAGGCGTTGACGCCGACGACCTTCAAATCGCCGCGCTCGATGCCCTCGACGCGGCGGCGATTCGACTCCACAAGCGCGCTTTTCATGTAGCCCGCCTCGACGGCGGCGACTGCCCCGCCCATCGCCTCGATTTGCGCCAGTTCAGCGCGCGCGGCGGTCTTCAGCGCGTCGACCTTGGCGGCGATGACGTGGCTGCCGTCGAAAATGTCCTCGTATTCGAGCAGATCGGTTTCGTAGGCGAGGATCTGCTGCATGCGCAGCGACCATTGCTGATCCCATGGCCGGGGCAGGCCGAGCGCCTCGTTCCAGGCCGGCAATTGCACGGCGCGCGCGCGGGCGCCTTTCGACAGCGTCACCGCCAGCATCTCGATCAGAATGCGATAGACGTTGTTCTCGGCCTGCGGCTCGGTGAGGCCCAGCGAATTGACCTGCACCCCATAGCGGAAGCGCAGCGCTTTTTCGTCGGTGACGCCGTAGCGCTCGCGTCCGATCTCCTCCCAGAATTCGGTGAAGGCGCGCATCTTGCACAATTCGGTGACGAACCGGATGCCGGCGTTCACGAAGAACGAAATGCGCGAAAACACCAGATCGAACGCGCGCGCGTCGATCTCGCCGCGCCGCTTGACTTCATCGAGCACTGCGATCGCGGTCGCCAGCGCGAAGGCCAGCTCCTGCTCCGGCGTCGCGCCGGCTTCCTGGAGGTGATAGGAGCAGATGTTCGTCGGGTTCCATTTCGGCGTCTCGCGCAGGCACCAGGCGATGGTGTCCGCGGTCAGTTTCAACGATGGCCCCGGCGGGAAAATATATGTTCCGCGCGACAAATATTCCTTGATCAGATCGTTCTGCGTGGTGCCCTGCAGCAGCTTGCGGTCCGCACCCTGCTCGTCGGCGAGCGCGACATAGAGCGCCAGAAGCCACGCGGCCGGCGCGTTGATCGTCATCGACGTGTTCATCTGCGCCAGCGGGATCTGGTCGAACAGGGCGCGCATGTCGCCCAGATGGCCGATCGGCACGCCGACCTTGCCGACCTCGCCGCGCGCCAGGATGTGGTCGGAATCGTAGCCGGTCTGGGTCGGCAGATCGAACGCCACCGAAAGCCCTGTCTGCCCCTTCGCCAGATTGGCGCGGTAGAGCTTGTTGCTCTCCGCCGGCGTCGAATGCCCGGCATAGGTGCGAAAAATCCACGGCGCGTCGGGCGCATGCTGGAACGGGATGCGGGCGGATGTGTCGGCCATGAACGGTCTCTCCCCGACGCAGAAGGCCTCAACCCATGTTGCAGCGCAAGATGGGGCCGGCGGCGGCTGCCTGCGCCGCGGCCAGGTTTCGCCGAACACGGATCAATTCCCTTCCGGGTTGATCGGTCTCGATTTTACACGCTCGACTGTTAGGTTTTCGCGTCTGACGGGAGCGACGCCATGGCGAAGCGCAGCCGAACCCCGGCGATTGACCGGTCCCGCGTCCAGGCGACGCGGGCCAAACTGGCCGCGGCCGACAGGGCGGTCGCGCAGCGCGCCCCGTTTCAACTCGAGCCGGAGCGGAACCGCCTCGTGCGCCGCTTCGCCAAAGTGGCGCATGTCGACGAGGATGTCGGCGCGAAACTCGCCGACGGGCAATCGCCCGCCGCGCTGGGGCTGCGCGGCGTCGCCCGTCGCGGGGCCGAGCGCATCCAAGGCGCAACCGACGACTTCCTGAGCGTGTCGTTTCTCAGCGCCGGGGCCGATGCGGCGACCGCGGTCGCGCGCGTCATCGATGGCCGGACCAACGAGGCGATCGGCACCGGCTTCCTGATCGGCGCCGGCTTGTTCATCACGAACAACCATGTGATCGAATCGGCGGCGGAGGCGGACGCCTATCTCGCCGAGTTCGATTACGAGGTGGACCGCTGGGGCGCCGATCGGCCGGTGACGCGCTTTGCTTTGCGCTGGCTCGACCTCACCAGTCCCGAGCAGCAGCTCGACTACACCCTGTTGCGCATCGGGGAGCGTGTCGAAGGGGCCAAGACGCTGAGCCAGTTCGGGCGATGCCCGTTGTCCGCCGCCGGAGACAAGCATTCGCTGGGCGAATTGGTGAACATCATCCAGCACCCGAACGGCGAGAGAAAGCAGGTCGTCATCCGCGAGAACCGGTTGGTCAATCGGTTCGACAATGCGCTGCACTATGTCGCCGACACGCTGGGCGGCTCATCAGGATCGCCGGTGTTCAACGACCAATGGGAAGTGATCGCGCTGCATCATTGGGGCGAACCGTTCATCGCCGATGGCGAGCAGCGCGAGGTCAATGAAGGCGTGCGCATCAGCGCGATCGTCGCCGACATGCAGCGCCGCGCTGCAACGCTCGATGCGCAGACGCGCCAGGACATCGACGCCGCCTTGCGCGAAGCGGCCGAGTATGGCGGCCAGCCGGAGGGCGGCGTCATTACGGCCCCAAATCCCGAACGCCCCGTCTATCGCAAGGAAGCGCAGGCCATGCCGAAAATCACCATACCGCTGACGATCACGATTTCTGTGGGAGACGATTCCAGCCCCGACATCGTCATCACGCCCGTTCCAAGCGCGGATTGGCGCCGCGGCGCCGAGAAGGTTCAGCCCGATCCGAATTACGCCAACCGCAACGGCTATGACGTCGGCTTTCTCGGCGAGAGCCTGGCCTTGCCGCGCCTGTCGGCCGCACAAAAGGCCAGCCTTGCAAAACCTGCCGGCGGCGGCGCGGCGGGCGTTCTGAAGTACCAGAACTTTTCGGTGGTGATGAACGGAGACCGCAAGTTTGCGTTCTTCACCGCGGCGAACATCGACGGCGCCAAATGGGTCGATATCGATCGCGATTCCGGACAGCCCCGGCGCGAGGCGGCGGAGGCGAAGGAGGTCTGGTTCGTCGATCCGCGCCTGGATGAAAGCCTGCAAACCAATCAGGCGCTTTACGATGAACAGAAACCGCGCCGGCTGTTCGACCGCGGCCATCTTGTGCGTCGCCAGGATCCGACCTGGGGGGCGCACGCGGTGCGCGCCAACGCCGACACCTTTCATTTCACCAATGGCGCGCCGCAGGCGTCCACGTTCAATCAATCCCTCAGCGTGTGGCAGGGCATCGAAGCGTTCGTGCTCAACAACGTCCGCGACGACGGCGGGCGCAAGGTTTCCGTGTTCACCGGTCCGGTGCTGAGCGACGACGATCCGCCATACCGGGATGTGCTGCTCCCGCTGCAATTCTGGAAAATAGCGGCGTGGATCGAGGACGGCGAATTGTGCGCCGTGGCGCTGTTCGCCGACCAGTCGAAATACATCAAGCGCATGCCCGAAGCGCTGCGCGAGAGCGCCGAAGCTTTCGAGATCACGGAAAAGGTCGAGGAATTCCAGACCACCGTGGCGCACTTGGAGGAGATCACCGGCCTCGATTTCGGCCGCCTGCGCGCAGCCGACGTCGGCGGCGGGCAAGAAAGCTTCGCCCGCCCGCGCGCGCTGGACAGCTTCGCCGATCTGCGTCTGCGTCGGCGCCGCTAGCTCGCCTGCGCCAGGTTGTGCGCGGCCGCATCGGCGGGCACGGCGATTTCGAACGTGCTGCCTCGCCCGGGCGTGCTTTCCAGGGTCACGTCTCCCCCCATCAAGCGTGCGAGGTGTCGCGTGATCGCAAGACCGAGACCCGCGCCGCCATAGCGTTGAGACACCTCCGCGTCCACTTGGACGAACGGTTGGAACAGTTTCGCCGCCTGCGCATCCGAGATGCCGATGCCCGTGTCGGACACGCGCAACGACAAGAGCCCATCTGCGCGCCGCGATGCGCGCAGGGTGATCAGACCGTTGCTGGTGAATTTGCAGGCGTTGCCGCACAGATTCAGCAAACATTGCCGCAAGCGCAAAGGATCGACGTGAATCAGGCCGATGTCGGCGGCCACGTCGAGCACCAACGTGTTGCCGTTCTTCTTGGCGAGCGGGATGATGATGTCGCGGGTCTCGCGCAGCCAGGACGGCAGGTCGAAGGTCCGCGGCGCTAGCTCCATCCGTCCCGATTCCGCCCGAGCGAAATCAATGACGTCGTTGATCAACCCGAGCAAATGGCGCCCCGCGCTGTCGATTTTCGCGGCGTCTTTGGCGATCTCAGGGCGACCAATGCCGTGCTCTTCGGCGATGAGCTCGGCATAGCCCAAGATTGCGTTGAGCGGCGTGCGCAACTCGTGGCTGATCGTGGCGAGAAACTGCGTCTTCGCGGCGTCGGCGGCGAGCGCGGCGGCATGCGCTTCCTCGACCTGGCGCAGCAGCGCTTCAAGGCGGTCGGCGCGCACCTGTGTGGCGCGGAACACCGAAAGCAGGCTGGAGACCCCCTCAAAGCGCCCGTCGCGCGTGACGATGAAGCCCCGCAGCAGAGCGCTCGTGCTGTCTCCGACAAGCAGCGACAGCGCCTGGACCGGGGTCTGCGCCTCGATGATCGCCGCCTCGGCGTCCATCAGGATGGTCACGGGACGCTTCTCGAACAGCGCTCGGCCAAACCGATCGCCAAATCGAATAAAAAAGCTGGACCGGTTCAATAAACCCAGAGGTTTTCCGCTATCGACAATGGCAATCGCCAATAAATCCGGGTGCTTTATAAAAACGTCATAGGCGTCGCGCCCGCTCGCCATCGGGTTTAGACACAACCGCGACTCAATGATGTCGTGCGCACTGTCCATCGTCGGCCCCCACGATGGCGGCTTTATGACCTCGAATGCTTGAAAGCGGGTGAAGATTGTGCAGTGCAGCAGAGTTCTTTGCTGTCCGACTAGGCGGCGGCGCGCCTTGACGAAGCCGCTGGCGATGGGGACCCGATCGGCGCGATCCTTGCTTGACGCGGCTTCATGTTGCGCTGCGTCAATTTCCGTCGCATCGTGTGCGCAAGTGCAAAAAGACTGTGAGGGGAGCGGAGCATGGCGGGTTCGGCGAAGCCGGCGCTGAAGGGCGTTAAGGATCTGTACGACATCGGCGAGATTCCGCCCGCCTATCACGTGCCGGAAAAGATGTGGGCGTGGGCGATCCGCAAGGAGCGGCACGGCCGCCCGCTG
>CAZMRN010000129.1:0-6280 GCA_964568575.1 uncultured Caulobacteraceae bacterium | reverse complement strand
CTTGCTCGACGCATAGGCCGCCATGTCCGCCGGCGGCCGCACGCCGGCCGCCGATCCGATATTGACGATCGCGCCGCCCGCCGCCGCCATCAGTCGCAGCGCTGTGCGGCAGCCGAGAAACACGCCGTCGAGATTGACGGCGTGCACGCTGCGCCAGTGTGCGAGCGTCATCTCGTCCAAGGCCGCAGGGCCCGGATTGACGCCTGCGTTGTTGATGAGAATGTCAAGGCCTCCCGTTTCGGCGAGATGCGCTGCAAGCGCCGCCCAGGACCCTTCGTTCGCCACGTCGAGCGCGTGAAAGCTTTGCCCAAGCGTTTCGGCGCATTGGCGTCCGGCGCGTTCGTCGATGTCGGCGATGATCACGGCTGCGCCGTCTTGCGCGAGGCGTGCGGCGATCGCCGCGCCGATGCCCATGGCGGCGCCCGTCACCAGCGCGCGTTTGCCCGCGAGTGCGGTCAAAATTGCACCCGCTTCGTGAAGCCGCCGTCGATCACGAGATTGGCGCCGGTGATGTAGCCGGCCAGCGGGCTCGCCAGGAACGCCACCGCCGCTGCGACATCCTCAGGCGACCCCATCCGCCCGCCCGGAATGGCGGCAAGGGTGCTCTCATAAAAGGCAGGCGCGTTGGCTTTGAGATAGGCCCAGCCGCCGTCTTCGGTCCAGATCGGCCCCGGCGACACGACGTTCACCCGCACCTTCTTCGCCGCAAGCGCCTGCGATAAATTCTTGGCGTAATTGATGAGGCCAGCTTTGACGACGTTGTATGGTTGCGGCGCGCTGAAGGTTTCGAACGCAGCGGTGGAGGAGATCATCACGATCGCGCCGCCGCGCGTTTCCAGATGCGTGCGCGCCGCGTCGATCAAATGATACGGCGCCAGCAGATCGATCTCGAAATTGCGCCGCCATTGATCTTCGCCGGTGCGCCCGCCGCCGCCGGCGCTGACATTGGAGACCACGATGTCGAGCCCGCCCATCGCTTGCGCGGCGTTGGCGACGAAGGCGCGCAGAGCTTCGCCGTCGGCGACGTCGACGCCGGCGCCAATCGCCTTCACGCCATGCGCGCGCGCCGTCTCTTCAGCGACGTTGCGCGCCGCTTCTTCCGAACGGGCGCACAGCGCAATATCAGCGCCCTCCGCCGCCAGCCGCTCGACGATGGCGCGCCCAAGGCCGCGCGTGCCGCCGGTGACGAGCGCGACTTTGCCGCGAAGGGAGAGATCCATGAGCTTTATTCCTGGTTGCGCAAGGTGAAACGAAGCGGCAGTTCGACCAGCCCGCGGTGCTGCGCGCTGGCGACGCGCTGCAGCGCCTCCGGCGGGCAGCCGAGCGCGATCGCATCCCAGCGCGCGAGGCATCGCCGAAACGCGATGAACAGCTCCTTGCGCGCCAGCATGGCCCCGACGCAGAAATGAATGCCGCCGCCGAAGGCCATGTGCTGTCCGGCATTGGCGCGCGCGACATCGATGCGCGCCGGATCGGGAAACATGACGGGGTCGCGATTGGCTGCGCCGTAGCGCAGATGCACGATTTCACCGGCCTGGATCGCTGCGCCGCCGATCTCCACATCGCGCAGCGCGCGCCGATAATGCCCTTGCACCGGGCTTTCTGCGCGCAGCACTTCTTCCACGAACGTGCGCAGCGTGCGATCCGACCCGTCGCGGACGCTCTCCTGCAGACCGGGCGTCAGGCACAGCCGCAGCAGCCCCGCCGACAACGTGTTGGTCGTCGTTTCGTTGCCCGCCACCATCAGCTGCACAAGGATCGAGACGAGTTCCTCGTCGCGCAGATAGCCGCCCTCCTCGGTGCGCGAATTCGCGAGATCGCTCAGCAAAGAGCCGTTCGGCGCCGCGCGCCGGCGTTCAACCTCCGCAAGCAAAAATACGATCGCGTCGCGCTGGCGCTCGGCTGCGGCGATCAAGGTGTCGTCGTCGCCCATCAGGCCAAGGATTTGGATGAACGCGTCCGACCAGTCCTTCAACAGCCAGATGTCGGCGCGGTCGAGGCCGAGTTGATCGGCGATCACCGTCAAGGGCAGCGGCGCGGCGAACGCGCGCACGAAATCGCAGGCGCCGCCATCGCCGATCGCGTCCAGAAGATCCTGCACGATCGCATCGATCCCCGGCGCCAGCGCCTCCACCTTGTGCGCGCTAAACACCGCATTGACGAGCGGGCGCAGGCGCGTGTGCGTGGGCGGATCGGCGCCGACGAGAGTCGGCGTAAAGACGACGGTGGAATCCAGGATCGCGCGCGCGCGTTCCGGCAGCCCGCCCGGCCTCAAAGACGGACGATCGACCTGCGCCGAGAACGTCTCGTTGTCGCGCAGCACGTCTTGAATGAGCGCATAGTCGGCGACGATCCAAACGCCGGTGTCGGGGTCCCGCGCGACGCCGCCTTGCGCCTGCAGCGCCGCATAGAACGCCCACGGCTCCGCGATGATCGCCGGGTCGCGCAGACTGGCCTGCGCCGTGCGCGTCGGCGACGCCGAACCATGATCGACCAGTGCGTCTGGCATGCATCCGTCTCTTTTGTGCAGCACTGTACAAAATAGACTGCAGCCCAGCAACCCCTTGACGGAGGCGCGGACACGCGAAAACCCTGCGTTGAGAGAGCGAGAGAAAGAGACGGAGCCTTTTCTTGAGCCGGAAATCGCCTTCGGCCCTGCGCGACCCGACCGCGGTCGGCGCCGGCGAAATGAAGAAAAGCACGGCGACGCGCCGGCGCATCATGGAGGCGGCCGTGCATTGCCTGGCGCATGAGGGCTATGCGGGCACCAATACGGGCGCGGTGGCCGAGCGGGCGAACATGCTGCGCTCTGCGCTCTTGTATCACTTTCCCACGCGGCTCGCTCTGCTCGAGGCGGTGATCCATTTCGTCACGCGCGAGCGGATCGCCTTGTTCGAGCAGGCGCTGGCGTCGATCGCCGACGAACCCGGCCGGCTTTCGCGCGCCATCGATCTGGCGTGGGCGCAAAACCATACGATCGAGTATCGCGCGTTCGGGGAATTGGCCAATGCGGCGCGAACCGATCCCGAGCTCGCCGCGATCTTCGCGCCGGCGATGGACGAATACGACCGCGCGCGGCGGGCTTCGGCGATGACGCTGTTCTCCGCCGCCGAGCAGGCCGCGCCAGGCTTCCACCTGCGGCGCGACATCACGCGCTTTCTGCTCGACGGCGTCGCCAGTTACGGCTGGATCAGCGAGGACGCCGACGCGCGCATCGCCATGATGATCGAATTCCTCAAGGCGTTGGCGATTGAACCGGAGGGCTCGGCGCTGCTGCGCAAAACGGTCGCGCGCGCGGCGCGCAGCGCTGCAAAGCCCGCGCGGCGGCGGCCCAAAAAATAAGGCCCGCGACGCGCGCGGGCCTTTCCAAGTGGGGAAGGAGCCATTGCGGCGCGACGCGCCTCAGTAGCGATAGCGCACTGAAACGCCCCAAGTGGCCGGCGCCGGCAGCGCGCCGAAATCGACCAAGGAATTGGTGTAGGAGGTGATGTTCTGTTCGTCGGTGATGTTTTCGCCGAACAGCGTCACATGGATGCGATCGTGATCGACGCCGCCGAAGCCATAGCCGACGCTGGCGTCGACGATGGTCTGGGCGGGGATGCGGCCGCGCGGATCGTTGAAGAATTCGGCGAATTGCTCGGCGGCGTAGCGGATCGTGCTGCTGGCGCGCAACCGTCCGCCGCCGAGCGGCGCCTCGAAGGTCGGCGAGATCGAGGCGGTCCATTCCGGCACGCGCCGCAGCGCCAGCGTCGTCAGATCGGCGCGCAGCAGCGTCCCGGTCGGCTGGGCCGGCGTGGAGACATATTGCGCGGAGCTCACGAAGGTCGCGTAGTCGGTGTATTCCCCATCCATGTAGCCGAGCGAGGCATCGATGCGGAAATAATCGCTCAGCACCGCGGCCGCTTCGATCTCCACGCCCGCGATCCGCGCGCCGGAGACGTTGCGCACCGTGGTCGAGGTGAAGGTCGGCGGGGGGCCCGGCTGGATCGCCTCTTCCTGCTTGTCTTCGTAATCGTTGTAGAACACCGCAACATTGAAACGCGCGCGCCCGTCGAACAGATCGGATTTGAATCCCGCCTCGTAGGAATTGATGAATTCCGGATCGAACGGCGTGGTCACGTCGGCGACCGTGCCGGCGCGCGCGCTGAAGCCGCCGGCGTTATAGCCGCGCGCATAGGAGGCGTAGAACAGGAGATCTTCGCTCGCCTTCCAGTTCAGCGCGACGCGCGGCGTGAACTCGAACCACTCTTCCGAGGCGCCGCCTTGCGAGGTCACGGGGCGGCCCGAAGGCACGCCGTCGGACACCTGGTAGGCGTTGGTGATGCCCGCCGGCGCGCCGACGAAGCGCGTGAAGACGGTCTTTTCGTCCCACGTCGCGCGGCCGCCGAGCGTCAAGGTCCAGGCTGGCGCGAATTCCCAATCCGCCTGCGCGAACACGGCCGTCGTCTGCGCCTCGTGCTGGTCTTCGTCGCCCGAGCCGTTGACGAAGGCGACGCCCAGCGGCGCCGCCGACACCATCGACGCATCGAGCTTGATCGCCTGCTGCAGCGCGTACTCGCTGTTGAAATGATAGAGCCCGGCGACGAAATTGAACGGGCCGTCGAAGCTGGAGGCGAGGCGCAGTTCGCCGCTCCATTGCTCGTATTGCTGCGCGCGCACGACATTGAAGACCGTGCGGTTCGTACCGTCGAAATCGATATAGACCTTCTCGTCGGAATCGCGCAGGCCGAACACGCCGGTCAAGGTCAATTGGTCGCTCAGCTCCCAATCCGCATTGACCGTCACCGCGTCGAGCGTCGCATCGACGCGGTGCGGGTCGTTGATCGTGGTGAGCGACAGATCGTTTTGCAGGCAGCGCCCGCCCGCCACCGTGCAATAGCGGTCCGCCGGCGAGGCAGGGACGATCGTCGCGGGAACCGGCGGATTGGTTTGCGTGATGCGGAACGGCAGCGGCGTGATCGTCGCGACGCCGCGGGGAATATAGGGCGTCAGTTCGCTGTCGTCGTCGGCGTGGTCGTAGATCACATCCAGAGTGAAAGTCGACGTCGGCGTCCATTGCAGCCGCGCGCTCGCGCCGCTGCGCTGCTCGGCGCCGGTCGCGCCGCCGGCGGGATTGCCCCACAAGCCGTCGTCGCTTTTGCCGAACGCCGAAAGCTTCAACGCCAGCACGTCCTCAACGAGCGGAACATTGAGCACAGCCTGCGCATCGAGCCGACCGTCGCTGCCCGTCACCACTTCGGCGCGCACGCCGAACACGCCGGTCGGGCGCGAGCGGAACGCATTGATCGCGCCGCCGGTCGTGTTGCGGCCGAACAAAGTGCCCTGCGGGCCGCGCAGCACCTCGATGCGCTCGAGATCGAACGCGTCGAGCATGTTGAAGGCGGAGGTGCCAAGATAGACGCCGTCGACGAACACGCCGACCGCGGGATCGAAGCTCTTTTCCGGGTCCTGGCTGTTGACGCCGCGCAACGACACCTGCGTCATGCTCGGCCCGATGCTCACTTCCGACAGCACGAGATTGGGTACGACGCCGGAAAGATCGCGTATGTCGCGCGCGTTGAGCCCTTCGATCATCGCTTCGTCGAAGGCCGACACCGCGATCGGAACGTCCTGCAATTGCTCTTCGCGGCGCTGCGCGGTGACGACGATTTCGCCGAGCGTGCGCCCGCTTTCGGCTTCGACCTCGCCGGCGTCCTGCGCAACCGCCGCGCCGCAGCCGAGCGCGGTGACCGACACCGCAGTCGCGCCAAGCCAATGCACCAATCTGCCCATCGCGTCGCCTCCCTCAAGCGCGTCATTGGCGGTTTTGACCGCCTTATTGAGGGGAAAACTGTCACCTCTGCACAAAACCGTCAAGGGCGCCCAAAACAGGCGTCGACGGACGCGGCCATCCCGCCGCGCGCGACACAACGCAGACCAAACGCTGACAAGCAGGCGACCAGCGCGCAACCGCGCGCTGCGCGGCCGATGGTGGGCGCGACAGGGATCGAACCTGTGACCCCCTGCGTGTGAAGCAGGTGCTCTCCCGCTGAGCTACGCGCCCGCCGGGTGCGGCGGAGGCGGATGCTTAGGAGAGCCGCTCCCGCGCCGTCAAGGACGCTTCGTCATGCCGCGCCGGGCGCCTGCCGGCGCGCCTTGACGGGCCTGGGCCCCAGGGCGCACAACACGCGCTTCCTGCGAACGAATTGCAACTGAGGCCCATGTCCCACCTGACCCGCCGCGCCGCGCTGTCCGGCGCCGCCGCGTTCGCCCTCGCCGCCTGCGACCGCCAGGCCGCCAG
>CAZMRN010000128.1:4273-6297 GCA_964568575.1 uncultured Caulobacteraceae bacterium | reverse complement strand
TTTGAACGCGATCTCGAGCGTCTCGCGGTTATAGCGTTTGCCCTTGCAGGTATCGCAGGTGACGTAGACGTCGGGCAGGAAGTGCATCTCGATCTTGATCACGCCGTCGCCCTGGCAGGCTTCGCAGCGTCCGCCTTTGACGTTGAACGAGAAGCGACCCGGCCCGTAGCCGCGGGCTTTGGATTCCGGCAGCCCGGCGTACCAGTCGCGAATGGGCGTGAACGCGCCGGTATAGGTCGCGGGGTTCGAGCGCGGCGTGCGCCCGATCGGGGATTGGTCGATGTCGATGACCTTGTCGAAATGCTCGAGCCCCTCGATGCTGTCATAGGGCGCGGGGTTTTCCGACGCGCCGTTCAGCCGGCGCGCGGCGGCCTTGTAAAGCGTCTCGATGGTGAAGGTGGATTTGCCCCCGCCCGACACGATGCAGGTGAACAGGCCGACCGGGATTTCGGCGGTGACGTCCTGCAGATTGTTGCCGCGCGCGCCAATCACTTTCAGCATCTTGCGCGGCGACGGCTTGCGGCGCTTGTCGGGAACCTTGATCTCGCGCCGGCCGGTCAGATACGCGCCGGTGACGCTCTCCTTCGCCTTCATGATCGCGTCGGGCGTCCCTTCGGCGATGACGCGCCCGCCATGCACGCCGGCGGCGGGGCCCATGTCGACCACGTGATCGGCGGTGAGGATGGCTTCCTCGTCATGCTCGACCACGAGCACGGTGTTTCCCAGATCGCGCAAACGCTGCAGCGTCTCGAGAAGGCGCGTGTTGTCGCGCTGGTGTAGGCCGATCGAGGGCTCGTCCAGAACGTAGAGCACGCCGGTCAGGCCCGAGCCGATCTGCGAGGCGAGGCGAATGCGCTGGCTTTCGCCGCCGCTGAGGCTGCCGGAGGCGCGCGACAGCGTCAGATAATCGAGCCCGACATCGACGAGGAAACGCAGCCGATCGTTGATCTCCTTCAGAATGCGGGCGGCGATTTCCTTGTTTTGTTTCGAAAGCTGTTGATCGACCGCGCCGAACCAGTCGCGCGCGGCGCGGATCGAGAGATCGCTGATCGCGGCGATGTCTTTTGCGCCCACGCGCACCGCCAGCGCTTCTGGCTTCAGCCTTTTGCCGCCGCAGGTCGGGCAGGGCGCGGAGGATTGGAAGCGCCCCAATTCCTCGCGCACCCATTGGCTGTCGGTCTCTTTCCAGCGCCGTTCAAGGTTTGGGATGACGCCCTCGAAGGTCTTCTTGGTTTCGTAGCGGCGCAGGCCGTCGTCATAGACGAAATGCACGATGTCCTTGGTGCCGAAGAGGATCGTGTCCTTGGCCTCTTTCGGCAGCGTGCGCCAGGGCGCGTCCATCTTCACCTTATGGTGCTTGGCCAGGGCCTGCAGCGTCTGGGTGTAAAGCGGCGAGGGGCCGCGCGACCACGGGCTGATGGCGCCGTCCTGCAGGCTCTTGTCCTTGTCGGGCACGACGAGGTCGGGGTCGAACTTCGCCTGCGCGCCGAGCCCGTCGCAGGTCGGGCAGGCGCCGGCGGGATTGTTGAACGAGAACAGCCGCGGCTCGATCTCGGGAATGGTGAAGCCGGACACGGGACACGCGAACTTGGCCGACAGCATGATGCGCTTGGCTTGGCCCTTGTCGTCCTTGTCGTCGGCGAATTCGACGATGGCGATGTTGTCGGCGAGGCGCAGCGCCTGCTCCAGCGAGTCGGCCAGACGGGTTTCGATGCCGGGCTTCACCGCAAGGCGGTCGACGACGACGTCGATGTCGTGCTTCAGCTTCTTGTCGAGGCTGGGCGCGTCTTCGAGCGCATAGAATTCGCCGTCGATCTTGGCGCGCTGGTAGCCTTTCTTCAGAAGCTCGGCCAATTCCTTTTTGTATTCGCCCTTGCGGTCGCGCACGATCGGCGCGAGCAGCAGGATGCGCTTGCCTTCCGGGAGCTGCAGGATCGCATCGACCATCTGCGACACCTGCATCGCCTCGATCGGCAGGCCGGTGGCGGGCGAATAGGGCACGCCGACGCGCGCCCAAAGCAAGC